>NZ_JBEUEL010000031.1:0-33233 GCF_041725775.1 Pueribacillus sp. YX66
CCGATTCAAATTCGGTTTACCTAGTGGTTTTATTGTACCAAAGGATGTGATAGAAAAAAAGGGAAACTTGAGTTATCCACAATTTAAAAAGTCAAAAACAGAAATTCGGTTCGTTTCGACTCAAAAAAGAGGAAGACCAACTGGTAAAAATTAACAACTGTGGATAAGTGATTTTCCCATCATCAAAGAGTAAGAGATATAAATTTACTCTTCATGGCTACAAAACTTCAAATAAAATTGACATCTGCCTTATTTCATGGTAATATTTTTTTGTTGTTTAAAAGCACCTAACCGTGCTACAACCGCACAAAACAGGTTATTAAGCGAGGTTCGCACCTGTGATGGCGAGTCTTAGATAAAATAGGAGGTGCAGAAATGTACGCAATTATTGAAACTGGTGGTAAACAAATTAAAGTTGAAGAAGGTCAAGAGATTACTGTTGAACTTTTACAAGGTGAAACTGGAGAAACGGTTACATTTGACAACGTTCTATTCGTCGGCGGAGACGACACGAAAGTTGGAACACCGTACGTTGAAGGTGCAACGGTTTCTGGAAAAATTGTTGAACATGGTCGTGGCGATAAAATTATCGTGTTCAAATATAAAGCGAAGAAAAACTACCGTCGCAAACAAGGACACCGTCAACCTTATACAAAGGTCACGATTGAAAAAATTAACGCATAACGATGATAGAAATTAACGTTGAACGTAATCAAGAAACGAAGCACATCACTTCATTTACGATTAGTGGACATGCAAATGCAGGACCTTATGGATATGATCTCGTTTGTGCAGCCGTTTCTGCACTTTCGATTGGAACAGTGAATGCTGTTGCCAAACTGTGTGATGTGAAGTTGCCGATTGAATCGGGGAAAAAAGGTGGTTATTTACGGTGTGAAATCCCGAACGATTTAACAAAGTCTGTCGAACATGACATTCAATTGTTAATCGAAGGGATGCTCGTCGGTTTGCATGATATCGCTGAGGAATATAGTAGACATATGACGATTAGAGAAAGCCAAGCATAGGAGGTGTATACAATGCTTAAAATGAATCTTCAGTTTTTCGCATCGAAAAAAGGTGTCGGTAGTACAAAAAACGGGCGTGATTCGATCGCGAAACGTCTCGGTGTGAAACGTGCGGATGGTCAATTTGTAACGGGTGGTTCGATTCTTTTCCGCCAACGAGGAACAAAAATTCATCCAGGTCTTAATGTAGGCCGCGGGAAGGATGATACGCTTTATGCTAAAATCGATGGTGTCGTTAAATTCGAACGCCTCGGGCGCAATAACACAAAAGTGAGCGTATATCCAGAAGTGAAAGAAGCATAATCCAACGAGTTTAAACGGAAGCATAGAATTGATTCATCCGTAGCATAGCCCTAGCCAATTTTGGTTTAGGGTTTTTTTACTTGAATGAAGAATAAATAGAAAGGCGAAGTTGAAAGCTATCGTCGAAACAGGTAGAGTTAATTTATAATTGAAGTGAACGAGCAGGTGAACGATATGTTTGTCGATCAAGTGAAAGTTTTTGTAAAAGCTGGTGATGGAGGGAACGGTATGGTTGCCTTCCGGAGAGAAAAATATGTTCCAGATGGCGGACCTGCTGGCGGAGACGGTGGAAAAGGAGCGGACGTTGTTTTCGAAGTTGACGAAGGTTTACGTACGCTAATGGACTTTCGTTATAACAAACATTTCAAAGCAGAGCGCGGAGAACATGGCGGTCCGAAAAACCGTCACGGCAAAAATGCAGATCCGTTAATTGTACGTGTTCCCCCAGGCACGATTGTCATCGATGAAGACACGAATAAGATGATTGCAGATTTAACGACGCATAAACAACGAGCAATCGTCGCAAAAGGAGGTCGTGGGGGGAGAGGAAATACGCGATTTAAGACACCTGCAAACCCTGCACCTTATCACGCTGAAAATGGCGAACCAGGAAAAGAACGAAATTTAGTTCTTGAATTAAAGTTACTGGCTGATGTTGGGCTCATCGGCTATCCGAGTGTCGGAAAATCAACGCTACTGTCCGTTATTACATCTGCAAAACCGAAGATTGCGGATTATCACTTTACGACGATTACCCCTAATTTAGGTGTCGTGGAAACGGAGGATCACCGCAGTTTCGTCGTCGCTGATTTGCCGGGCTTAATTGAAGGAGCACATGAAGGGGTAGGATTAGGACACCAATTTTTGCGTCATGTCGAACGAACGCGTGTCATCGTTCATGTTATTGATATGTCGGGAATCGAAGGTCGCGATCCGTATGATGATTACGTTACAATTAATGATGAACTGAAACAGTACAGTGACAAATTAATCGATCGACCGCAACTGATCGTCGCTAACAAAATGGATCTTCCTCAAGCCGAAGAGAACTTACAGCTATTTAAAGAGAAGCTTAAAGAGTCATATCGTGTTTTTCCAATTTCCGCTTTAACGAAACAAGGGTTGCGGGAGTTACTTTTTGAGATTGCCAATACGCTTGAAAAAACGGAAGAAATACCGCTGTTCGATTTAGAAAATGAAGATGAGCATGTCATATACGGGTTTGAAAAAGAGGAGAAATTATTTACGATTACACGAGCGGGCGACGGGGCATTTGTTATTAGTGGTAAAAAATTGGAACGTTTATTCAAAATGACTGACTTTTCTAGAGAAGAAAGTGCACGCCGGTTTTCACGCCAATTACGAAGTCTCGGGGTTGATGATGCGTTGCGGGAATTAGGCGCTGAAGACGGTGATGTCGTGAGATTGTTGGATTTTGAATTTGAGTTTATTGATTAAAAGGTGAAAGCAGAGCACATCATTGGAATTGCACAAGAAAAAATAAAGTGAGGAACGATGTGTGAAACGAAAATCAATTCCAATTCAATATTACTTAGTTCGTGAAGATGTTTTAACAGAGTCAATGAAAAAGACATTGCAAGCAAAAGCATTGCTTGAGAGCGGTCAAGCCGCGCAAGTGAATGATGCAGTTTCTCAAGTCGGTTTAAGCCGAAGTGCTTTTTATAAATATCGCGATAGCGTATTTGCTTTTCACTCGATCGTGAAAGAAAAAATAATGACGCTTTCCGTTTTTTTGCTCGATCGTTCTGGAGCGTTGTCTGAAGTGCTAAAAACCGTTGCGGATTCAGGTTGTAACGTACTTACAATAAATCAGACGATTCCGCTTCAAGGAAGGGCAAACGTAACATTATCGATTGAAACGGCTGTAATGGTTATTGAACTTAGTGAGTTAATATCTCGGATTGAAGCCGTAGCAGCTGTTGAACGGGTTGAAGTGATTGGATCAGGTATGTAAAATTCCAGAGGTCAGTGCTCAGAGACCGGAAGTCAAAATTAGATAGAGATTACATTATGGATAGGGGAAATTTGGAGATGAGTTCAAAGATTAGCTACCTTGGACCGAGTGGTACGTTTACAGAATACGCTGCAAAAAAGATGTTTCCTAACGATGAATTAATCCCATATGAAACGATTCCAGACTGTATGGATGCGGTTAGTAATGATGAGACAGATTATTGTGTCGTGCCGATCGAGAATGCGATTGAAGGGACAGTCAATTTAACGATCGATTATTTATTTCATCATGAGTTGCCGATCGTTGCCGATATCGTTATCCCGATTAAGCAGCATTTTATGGTTCATCCGGATCACGAGCATGCATCTGATTTGATTTTAGAAATTTATTCACATCCACAAGCGATTGCACAAACGCATCATTTTGTGCGGACAAACTTCCCGAATGCTGTGATTCAATATACGAATTCAACCGCAGCCGCAGCAAAATTCGTGAAGGAACATCCAACTAAATGTATCGCTGCGATCGCAAATGAATTTGCTGCTGAAACATACGGTTTATCCATATTACACGAAGATATTCAAGATTTTCAAAATAACCATACAAAATTTGTCGTGTTGACTAAGTCGGGAGATCGCATACCTCTAAATGACAACTATATCGGTGATAAAACGACATTTAAGATCACGTTGCCTTCCGATTATTCAGGAGCACTGCATCAAGTGTTATCTGCTTTCGCATGGAGAAAACTAAACTTAACAAAAATTGAATCCCGGCCACAAAAAACCGGGCTTGGACATTATTTTTTCATTATTGATGTTGAAATGAAAGCCGATGAAGTGTTAATTCCCGGGGTAAAAGCTGAGTTGGAAGCACTCGGTTGCGGTGTTGATATTATCGGTAGCTATCCTTGCTTCAAAGTGGATTAATATCTAGGGTGGTGCGTTTTCGTAGTCCCTACGTCAGAAGTAAAACATAATCGAGAACGCTCCTAATTCAAAAGAAAACTGGACAAGACTGAAGGCTATGTCTCATCCAGTTATTCATAAAATGAGTGTAAATTATGAAAGAAGAATGCCCGCTTTTTCTAATTCGATACATGCTTCTTTCAACTGTTCTTCACTGTCTGCATCGAGGGTATGAAGGTGTACCCCCTCCGTTAATTCTGACAGAAGCGATGCGTTCGATGATTCGATTTTTTCAATAAATTGGTTTACTTCTCTGCGGTTTGAAAGCATTAACGAGCCTTTTAAATCACCATAAACGGGATGTTCAATTGTCACATCACGTACCGTTATTCCGTGATCAACGAGAATTTCTAATTCTTGTCTAGTTTCTTCAGGTGTATGCTTCACTGCAATCACCCATTGAAAAGGCGGATCATCAAGCGGTTGCTTTATGTATAAATAGCCTTTTGCTGTTGCAACGATGGGTTCGTTTTGTGCTTTTAGTAACGAAATATCTTGAACGATCACTTGTCTTGATACGTTCGTTTTCGTTGCAAGCACACTTCCTGTTATTGGTTCATTGCTTTCCTTTAGCCATGATAATATGAGTTTTCGGCGTTCATTGCCTAAGATTTTTTCTCCTTCATTTCGCACATCCATCGAACTCCCTTTTCATTCATCAACTTATTACTATTATACATAAATCATGAGAGCTGTTATAACTGAAAGTGCTGTCATAATCGTTTCGTTGGCGCATACATTTTTTATACTGTAGGCACACGTGTAAAGATGAATGAAATGTAGTAGCAATTAGCCCATCCGCTCATATACTGTAGAGACTTATTAATAGGGGGGAATGTTACGTGAGGATCCACATTGTTCAAAAGGGAGATACTCTTTGGAAAATTGCAAAAAAGTACAATGTTGATTTCGCGCAATTAAAAAGTTTAAACTCGCATTTAAGTGACCCGAATATGATTATGCCAGGAATGAAAATAAAAATTCCGTCGGGTCATTCACCTAGTCAAAAGCATTATAAGGAAATGCCGAAAAAGGAAGCTCCGATAAAAGAGGCACCTATTAAAGAGGCACCGATAAAAGAAATGCCTGTTCCTGCGCCACCACCGATGCCGGAATTGCCAAAGTATCCAATCCATGAGGAATCACCAGAATTTTTGCCACCTATACCCGAGCCTGAATTACCAATTGAGGCTCCGCCAGTACCGATGCCGCCAATGTATTATAAACCAATCCATCATAAGCCGATGTCTCCATGTGGGTGTGGTGCCCCGATTATGCCGATGCCGTGTCAACCGATTCATTGGCCTGGATATCACGGTCATTATCACGGATACGGTTACGGCAATATGATGCCTCCAATGCCAACAATGGGGGCGATGGAAGAGGAGTCGTCATCAAGTTCTTCCTATGATACGGACTACGACAATGCATCTATGTATGGATATGGTTCACAAGGTCTGTATGGTCAACAGCAAGATATGTATGGTGCGCACATGCCAATGTATGAACATCACCAAGGGATGTACGGACAACATATGCCGATGCAAAGTCAACAGTATGGGATGTACGGACAACACATGCCGATGCAAAGTCAACAGTATGGGATGTACGGACAACACATGCCGATGCAAAGTCAACAGTATGGGATGTACGGACAACACATGCCGATGCAAAGTCAACAGTATGGGATGTACGGACAACACATGCCGATGCAAAGTCAACAGTATGGGATGTACGGACAACACATGCCGATGCAAAGTCAACAGTATGGGATGTATGGACAACAACTGCCGATGCAACAACAGTATGAGCCATATTATCATCCACAAATGATGATGCGTTCACCTCAATTGAATGATGAACATACGATGCCAACTCCATCTTACGAAGCACCGCTCTTTTCGGAGGATGATGGAGGGATTTCAGATAAACGATATCAAGAATCTACTGAAGAAACAGAAGAAGATGAAAACTAATTATAACGAAAGAGACGATACCGCCGCGATTCGTCTCTTTGTTTTTCTTTTACACGAAAAAGGAATTGTTGTCCGTGCTCTATACCGGATTAAATTTAATCTTTACGTATTAAAATTGAAACAAGGTTATAAAGTAATTAAAGGGTTTCATACAAAACGAAAATTGCTGTTTCAATTGGAATTTACGCAAAAATTAGCTGAAGCTTATTGTTTTGAATTGTTTCCGAATGGTGAACGTTATGTCGTCTGGAACAATTATTATTGGGCATTAATGCCATATATATATGGAAACAAAGTGAATTTTACACAACCTGCCGATCAAATGGATACATTTCAAGCATTGCTTTATTTTCATCAAAAGGCTTCTGGCATTCGATTGATTGAAGAAGTACCGAACATTCGACGCCTCCTTCCGTATTATAAATTTCGTTTTCAAAATTTTATGCAAGTGCAAGATGATTTGCCGAACCGTCACTCGTATATGTTTAAGCAGGTGAGTCAATGGGGATTGTATGCTTTAAGGAAACTTTCTGAAGAGCCACTTGAGAAAATGGAAAAGCAAGCAGTACTTGATTGGCAATGGATTCATGGTGATGTCGCACATCATAATTTTATTCGAACAAAAGAAAACAATATCGTTATCATTGACTTTGACCTTGTTTCACTAGGCCCAAAAGAATATGATTATTTGCAGCTTGCACAACGAATGTTATGTTCAAATCATTGGAACGTCGAAGAACTGTTGCGTAACATCCCAACAATGCAGTTGTTAAGTGAACAACATTGGTTTATATACGGGTTGATTTTTCCAAATGATATTTTTCGTGAATGGAATTATTTTTTTCGAAAAAGAATGTGGAAACAAGTTGATGAACTACTACATTACACTGAACAGCAATTAACAGCTAGACTTCCGTTTATAAAAGAATGTATGCATATGATAAACTAAATGCGAAGGAACAATTTTGAAAGGCGGAACGCAAAGATGGAAGCAAAAGTCAATTTTTTAGTCAATTGGTTACGTGAACGAGTAACGGAAGCAAATATGAACGGACTTGTTGTCGGTGTAAGCGGTGGACTCGATTCAGCTGTTGTTGCAAACTTAATCAAATTAGCTTTTCCAGATGATTCGCTCGGGGTTATATTGCCAATTAAAAATATTGCAAGTGACGAAGATGATGCGATTGACGTTGTAAAAAAAGCAGATATTGATTATATGGTTGTAGATTTATCCGATATTCATGAACAATTGTTAACGAACATCAATATGAGTTTAGAGAAAAAACAGACATTCAACTCTGAAAAAGCAAAAATGGGCGATGCGAATTTACGTGCGCGATTGCGGATGAGCACACTCTATACGATTGCACATCATTACGGTTACTTAGTGTGTGGAACAGATAATGCAGCTGAGTGGTACACTGGTTACTATACGAAGTATGGTGACGGTGGGGTTGATTTGAATCCGCTCGTTCATTTAACAAAATCTGATGTTCGTGACATGGCTCGTTATTTAAAGGTACCAGAACAAGTTGTAACGAAAAAGCCAAGTGCTGGATTATGGGATGGCCAGACAGATGAACGTGAACTTGGTATGACATACGATGTCATAGACCGGTATTTAGATGGTCTTGACGTTTCAGACAATGACCGAAAACGAATTGAAACATTACATAGACAAACCGAGCATAAACGCAATGTTCCAGTAACACCACCACCATTTAGATGAATTTCGTACCAAATTGCCTATAACTGTTAGGATGATGAAGCTCATCTTTCGCCATCATAAAAGGTGAAAGGGGGTTTTTCATTTGAAAAAATTCGCATTGACGACGATGTCAGCTGTAATGTTAGCCGGGACGCTTGCGGCATGTAATACAAATGATAATGCTGCAAACGATCGGTACGATAACAACACAAGACCTATCGGATATTATACAGATGATAACGATAACACTAGAAGAGGCTTCATGGGTAATCGCCCTAATGACAACAATCGTGGCTTCTTTGGTACGAACAACACGACAAATCGTACAAACGATGGAATAAACAGACGTCAAAGCCCGTTTATGGATGGTAATGACCAAGTGAATAACCGTAACGAGGGCCCAATTACTGACATGATGGATGGCGATGATCAAAACCGATTCGGAAACAATCCACAAAATAATAATCGTCGCGGTACGTTTGAAAACCGTGGCAATGTTGGATATTACGATGGGACTGATCGAAAACTCGCAAAAAAAATATCTGAGCGTGTCAAAGATATAAAAGGGGTCAAAGATGCTCGGACAATTGTTTACGGTGACCAAATCGTTATCGGTGTTAACTCAAAAGATAACAACACACGAAATGTGGACAGAAAAGTCAAAGCCTCGATTCGTGACATCGTTCAAACACAAAATGTGACAGTCGTTACGGATAACGATATGTTTGATCGAATTAGCAACGTTGATGACAACATGCGAAACGGCAATGGTATCAACGAAGTCCAATCAGACATTAACGCGATCTTTAACGATTTAGGCAATGCGATTTCACGTCCTTTCCAAAATAACGTTCGCTAAATAAATAAAAAACAGGGTAATGACAACACATAGTCATTTGCCCTGTTTTTTTATACCTCCATCGTTTTTATCAGAATGGCTTGCCAACTGGTCAGCGATCCTTGTACGATAAAGATAATGGTTTAAAGACGTACAAATCGGGATTGGAGGATAAAAAATGGCTGGACATTCCAAATGGAAAAACATCCAACGAAGAAAAAATGCACAAGATGCAAAACGCGGGAAAATATTTATGAAGCATGCAAGAGAAATTTACGTTGCGGCAAAAAATGGCGGAGGAGATCCCGAATTAAACTCAGCATTACGTTTAGCGATCGATAAAGCAAAAACGAATAATATGCCGAGCGATAACATTGAGCGTGCGATTCAAAAAGCAGTCGGAGAACAAGGTGGAACGAATTATGAAGAAATTACATACGAAGGTTATGGTCCAGGTGGAATAGCAGTTATGGTTCAGTTGCTTACAGATAATAAAAATCGCTCTGCCGCTGAAGTTCGTCATGCATTTACGAAAAACGGAGGCAATTTAGGAGAAAATGGCTGTGTCGCATTTATGTTTAAACGAAAAGGTTTATTAATCATTGCGGATGAGCAATTGGATGAAGACGAAGTGATGCTTCATGCGATTGATGCTGGTGCTGAAGAGGTAGAGACCGAGGAAGGAGAATTTATAATTTATACTGAACCAGAAGATTTTGAACAAGTCAAACAAGTACTTGAAGAGTACAATTATATGTTTACAACGAGTGAAATTACGATGATCCCCGAAACGACAACGGCTCCGGGCGATGAAGATAAAGAAAACATGCTAAAGTTGATCGACATGCTTGAAGATTATGACGACGTTCAAGAAGTATTCCACAACATGGAATTCGAAGAATAACCTTGATTTACGAATAAACAATGTCATCTCTGGGTAATCTGATGATGAATATTCATCTCAATTACGAGAGGTGGTTTTATGCTACAGAAAGCATTAATCTCAATAGTTCTATTTTTCTTTGCAGTGGTAAGTCCATTTGCACACTTGTCAAAAGCCAAAAATGTGGCTGATCAGGTTGAAGTTCATCTCGTCAGAGAATATCTTGATGGTGAACGAAGTATTGAAGTTGTGAATGAAACTGTGAATTCAATCTCAGACATTTTTTTAATATATCAAGGCTGGGAGCTCGTTGACCATAACGATCACTATGTAAAATTGTATAAAAAAATTCAAGATATATCGCCTTTACTTAAAACAAATGGATATTTCGGTTTATCAGGAAATGGAATTTTAACTATTTACGATGGAAAACCGTCTGACGAAAAAGCGATTCAATCGTTTTATCAGCTTGATATTGACAAGCTGGAAAGTAACCTTATAAACAAATTAAAGATGGGCATTCCTATTAAAACGAAAAATGATTTTGTCACCGTCATTACGAAATTAAAACGTTACGAAAAATAAATTATATTTAAAAGAGAAGCCAAATCCGAGGCTTCTTTTTATATGTGTAGCGAACATGGCAACTATCTCCAAAGTGGGGTACACATCGATAAACACTAGAGAAGCGCAGGTAGCTCGAACAGAAATCTATTACGAAGGAGATGGATAAGGATTCACTACAAGTTAAAGTCCAAAAGCTGTGGTGTTTTCCCTAGAATGTCTCATAGGCAGTTAAGGAGTTCCTTACTAAGAAAGCAGGTCGGAAAAGTTTAATCGTGAGAAGTTAGCCATATCACGAAGGGGTGTATGTCACGAAATGTCCGAGAAAACAACTTCAGAATGTGTGAATGAGGCAAGTGTGAGCGTATCTCAAAGGATATCGTCACATGAACGGAAAGAAGAAACGAGTGTGGAAAAGGGAGCCAAAGCATGCACCATTATATAAATTAATCATTGTTTACGGAATTGTATATATATCGTGTGGTGTAAGAGGAGTGCAACTTTCCTTTCTACTCGATTATTCAACACTGAAGTCGATAGTCATGTTACAATAATGAGAATGAAAAAATAAGAGGAGAGAACAACAGTTGTATGAATTTTTTGTTGGGAAAATTGATTACGTCCATCCAGAATATATTGTGTTGAACGTTAATGGGGTCGGCTACCGAATCATTTGTCCAAATCCTTTCACATATAAAAATGAAAAAGGTGAAGTGAAGATTTATACATATCATTATGTCCGGGACGATGCATCGCTCTTGTACGGATTTCCGACCCGTGAAGAAAAAGCTCTTTTTTCAAAGCTTTTAAGTGTGTCAGGTATCGGCCCGAAAGGAGGACTTGCGATCTTGGCAACGGGTGAGCCAATGCAAGTCGTTTCTGCAATTGAACATGAAGATGAAAAATTTCTTATGAAGTTTCCAGGTGTCGGAAAAAAAACAGCTCGTCAAATGATCCTCGACTTAAAAGGTAAGCTTTCGGAATTTTTATCCTCACCTGATTTAAACGTCGAAGTAACGGAAACACCGGGGGATGAGGATCCATTATTGGAAGTGATGGAAGCGTTACGAGCATTGGGCTATGCTGAACGAGAAATAAAAAAAGTGTTGCCGAAATTGAAAGATGAATCACTTACGACGGAAACGTTAATTAAAAAAGCGCTTCAAATGTTAATCCAGTCATAGGGAGGTGAATGGATGTGGAAGAGAGACTTGTAACTGGAGAAGCGATTAGCGAAGATGGAGGAGAATTTAGTTTACGGCCTACGAGTCTAGCGCAGTATATTGGACAAGAAAAAGTGAAAGAAAATTTGCGGATTTTTATTGAAGCAGCGAAATTGCGAAAAGAAACACTTGACCACGTTTTGCTGTATGGTCCTCCTGGGCTCGGAAAAACGACGCTTGCTTCGATTATTGCCAATGAGATGGGCGTGAACATACGTACGACGTCTGGACCGACGATTGAACGTCAAGGTGATTTAGCTGCAATTTTAACTTCACTTGAACCGGGTGACGTATTATTTATCGACGAAATTCATCGTCTCCATCGTTCAGTTGAAGAAGTGCTCTATCCAGCTATGGAAGATTTTTGTTTAGATATCGTCATTGGACAAGGGGAAACGGTTCGCTCGCTTCGCATCGATTTACCGCCTTTTACGCTAATTGGCGCTACGACGAGAGCGGGCTTTCTTTCAGCACCGTTACGTGATCGATTTGGCGTGTTAAATCGGTTAGAATATTATACAGAAAAAGAATTAATGTTAATTGTAAAACGAACAGCTGAGCTTTTTTCAGTCGAGATTGAAGATGAAGCAGCTAAAGAACTTGCGAAAAGGGCACGTGGAACGCCACGAATAGCGAATCGTTTACTCCGAAGAGTCCGTGATTTTGCTCAAGTCGAAGGTGATGGGAAAATTACACTTGCGATTACGAAGAGTTCATTAGATAAACTTCAGGTTGACGGTATAGGACTCGACCAAATTGACAATAAAATTATTACATGGATGATTACACGATTTAATGGCGGGCCTGTCGGATTAGATACGATCGCCTCTTCTATTGGTGAGGAGCCCCAAACGATTGAAGAAGTATATGAACCTTATTTATTACAGATTGGTTTTATCCAACGGACACCGAGAGGGAGGATTGTGACCCCGTTGGCCTATCGCCATTTTAATCTGGAGGTGCCCGAATAAATGGAGTTTTCCAAACTATTCATCATGATTGGCATTATTTTTTTACTCATTGGTTTCTTTATGCATTTTATCGGGAAGCTTCCTGGTGATATCATCATCAAAAAAGGGAATACGACGTTTTATTTTCCGATCGTTACGTCAATTGTTGTTAGTATTACTTTGAGCGTCATCTTTTATATTTTCAGCAAAATACGTTAATAGGAATTTAAGTAAGGAAGGCTATATTGTGGATGTTAAATTGTTTGATTTTCATTTACCTAAAGCGCTTATTGCACAGACACCGTTAGCGAATCGTTCAGACTCACGGTTGATGATCATCGATCCGCGTTCAAAAAAAATGGCTCACGAGCAGTTTTCTAATCTAGTCTCATTTTTGCATGAGGGAGATTGCCTTGTACTGAATGATACGCGTGTACTACCTGCTCGTTTGTATGGAGTAAAAGAAGAGACCGGAGCGAAAATCGAAGTGTTGCTTTTAAATCAAATGGAAGGCAACAAATGGAACACGCTTGTAAAGCCGGCAAAGCGCGTTCAGGAAGGAACGATTATCGATTTTGGCGAAGGCAAATTGAAAGCGATCTGTACAGCGATTGGTGAGAATGGAGGGCGTGAATTTGAATTTCACTACGAAGGAATTTTTTATGAAGTGTTAGACGAATTAGGTGAGATGCCATTACCCCCGTATATAAAGAAACAGCTTCATGACCGAGAACGGTACCAAACCGTGTATGCGAAACGGGAAGGATCGGCAGCAGCACCGACAGCAGGACTACATTTTACTAAAAAATTGTTAGACGAGATAAAAGCGAAAGGTGTACACCTCGCATATGTGACGTTGCACGTCGGACTCGGAACGTTTCGTCCTGTTTCGGCAAAAACTGTCGAAGAGCATAAAATGCACGCCGAATTTTATCAGTTAACTGAAGGAACGGCGACACTTATAAATCATGTCAAAAAGCAAGGAGGACGAGTGATTGCTGTTGGGACGACGACGGCGAGAACTTTGGAAACGATCGTAAGAGAGAAAGGTCAATTTAAGGCGGATGCGGGTTGGACAGATATTTTCATTTATCCTGGCTATACGTTTAAGGCGATCGATGGGATGGTTACTAATTTCCATTTACCCCAGTCTTCTTTAGTCATGCTCGTTTCTGCTTTAGCCGGAAGGGAATTTTTAATGCAAGCGTATGAAACAGCGATTCAGTCACGGTATCGTTTTTTCAGTTTTGGAGATGCGATGTTAATTTTGGAAGGAAGTGTCACGTCGTGACAGCAATTAAATATGAATTGATAAAAACGTGTCAACAGACAGGGGCTCGAGTAGGAAAAATTCATACCCCTCATGGAACAGTTGACACCCCGATGTTTATGCCTGTTGGCACATTAGCAACTGTGAAAACGATGAGCCCTGAAGAGCTTCATGAGATCGGTGCAGGCATTATTTTAAGCAATACGTATCACCTTTGGCTTAGACCGGGGTATGATATCGTAGAAGAGGCAGGCGGGCTTCATACGTTTATGAATTGGAGCAATCCGATTTTAACTGATTCAGGTGGATTTCAAGTATTTAGTTTAAGCGATTTACGAGAAATTGAAGAGGAAGGCGTACACTTTCGCAATCATTTAAATGGAGACAAGCTATTTCTTTCCCCTGAACTTTCTGTTAAAATCCAAAATGCACTCGGCGCCGATATTATTATGGCTTTTGATGAATGTCCACCATACCCAGCGACATATCATTATATGAAGGAATCAGTAGAGCGAACGAGTCGATGGGCAGAACGTTGCTTACAAGCACATGAAAATGTTGAGAAACAAAGTTTATTCGGAATTGTGCAAGGTGGGGAATTTAATGATTTACGAAAGCAAAGTGCAAAAGAACTTGTATCATTAGATTTTCCCGGATATGCGATTGGTGGATTATCGGTCGGTGAGCCGAAGCTTGTTATGAATCGGGTGTTAGAGGAAACGACTCCATTTTTACCAGCAACCAAACCACGTTATTTAATGGGAGTTGGCTCACCTGATTCATTAATCGATGGGGTGATCCGTGGGATTGATATGTTTGACTGTGTACTGCCGACACGAATTGCTCGTAACGGCACGTGCATGACTTCGGAAGGTCGCTTGACAATCCGAAATGCGAAATATGCTCGTGATTTTCGCCCGATCGATGAACAGTGCGATTGCCGCGTTTGTCAAACGTATACGAGAGCGTATATTCGTCATTTAATTAAAGCAAATGAAACGTTCGGCTTTCGTTTAACAACTTATCATAATCTTTATTTTCTGTTAAACTTAATGAAGCAAGTCCGTGAAGCGATTATGCACGACAACTTGCTCTCTTTCAAGGAAGAATTTTTTGAGTGTTACGGTTTTAACAGACCGAATGCTAAAAATTTTTAATTTGTTTAGATTTTATGAAAGGAGTGAAGATATGGAAGGGTTAGGCGGGTTTTTACCACTGATTTTAATGTTTGTTGTTTTGTATTTCCTATTAATTCGTCCTCAGCAAAAAAGACAGAAAGAAACGAGGGAAATGCATAATAGTTTGCAAAAAGGTGACAAAATCGTTACCATTGGTGGCCTACATGCCATCATTGATGCGATTGACGAAGACAAAGTGATTCTTCGTGCAGGTGATGGCTCAAAACTTACATATGATCGTCATGCTGTCCGTGAAGTTGTCGATCAAGAATAGCATAAAAAGGACGAGCAACAATACTGATTTGTCGCTCGTCCTTTTTCGTAGCAAGTTCGACGTTAATGTGCTGATTTACTGCTTACATTTACCCCGATTACACCGCCTAATGTCGCTGTAAGCACGTATGCGATATGATAAACGAACTGAGTTAGCTCATAATTGGAATTAAAACCAAGAAATTGAATGAGGAAGATAATAAGCACGAATCCAAGTCCTGTTACACCCCCAAGTATCCATCCAGCTTCTCTACCTTTGCCCCCAGCGATAAACCCTCCGATAAACAATGCGAGAAATGTAATGATGGCTGTGATCCATTGTAGCGATTGTTCGGTTACGTTTGAAAACTGCAAAAGCAACGATAAAACAAATCCAACGACTAAAATAATGACAAAAATAAATAGCAACCCGTAACTAACTGCTTTTATCGCTTTTTCCAATTAAAGCAAACCTCCTTGTCTTAAAATGTTACTAAAGCTTATTCATGTCGATTTTTTTTATACTAAGAACGTATTATTTTTTTCTGTAACTTATTTTAAAAGTGTTTTATACAGGGACAATGCAGCTTCTGAAAGAAGTTTTAGCCTGAAATTTTCCCTCAAAGTATCATTTACCAATTCATTACTACATGAACATCATCAGTCTGGTAGAAACTATATAGCATGATGAATGTGAATAAAGGTGAGTGATGTTTTTTGGGCACAGTTTTGTTGCGAACGATCATCATGTATTTTTTTATTATTCTTTTATTTCGAATTATGGGTAAGCGAGAGATTGGCCAGTTAAGTGTCATCGATCTCGTTGTCTCGATTATGATTGCAGAATTAGCAGTAGTCGCGATTGAAGATAACGACACTTCTTTACTTAGGGCCGTACTGCCAATGGTTCTTCTTGCGCTTATTCAAATTACGATGTCATATGTTTCACTTAAAAACCAAAAATTAAGACAAGTTCTTGACGGGAAACCGTCAGTCCTTATTGAACAAGGAAAAATTAATGAAAATGAAATGAAAAAACAGCGCTACAATTTTCATGATTTGTTAAGTCAGTTGAGAGAAAAAAATGTGAGCAACCTTCAAGATGTTGAATTTGCCATTCTTGAGCCTTCAGGATCACTATCCGTCATAACAAAAGACAAACAGAAGGAAAAAAGAGATGCAAGTTTAATTATGCCTCTTCCGCTCATCCTTGATGGGAAAATACAAGAGGAAAACTTACAGAAAATTAATAAGACGCCACTTTGGCTTCGGCAGCAACTTCGCAAACTTGGTTATCGTGACATAAAACAAATTTCATATTGCTCATTCGATGAATACAATACGTTTTTTGTAGATGTAAAAGATGAGTGAGTTGTAATGCATTTGAAAGCTCAAGTCATTGCATACCTTGAAATTTGTCTGTGCAATGTGCTTTCGCGATCGTAGACACGATTATTAACACTGACTAAATTCAGTTCCAAGTTAGATAGGAACATGTTACACCTATTTGACCCATCGCCGAATGAAAGGGATCGCTTTTAAGTCTTCTTTTTTTATAGCACCGACAATGATTGAAGTGAGGAAGAACAAAAGCGTTACGAACAAAATGGCGAGTAAAGTTGACTGAAAAAGGTCATTTTTCGTAACGAGTATTTGAAAAATTGGTTTTGCTAGTAGAAAACATACACTCACCGTTATTAAACATTTAGTCAGATCCATTATTTGTAGTTTGAATGATGTCACCTTCATAATCGTTGCTAAATGCATGAGTGTAACAAGTACGATTCCGATTGAAATTGCAAGGGCAACACCTTTTATGCCAAGATTTGGATTCGAAGCAAGTGCAAAAATACCGAACGTTTTTACGAGAGCACCGACTAAACTGTTAATCATTGCTGCTTTTGCAAATCCTAACGCTTGTAAAGATGCAGCGAGCGGACCTTGGAAATAATGAAAAAAGAAAAAAGGTGCCATCAATTGTACATAAACTGCAAACTGTGGAGCGTCATACAATAAATCCATTAGAGGAAAAGCAAAAATATACGTGATAATAAAAGAAATTCCACCTGCGATAAAAGAAAAGCGAATCGCTTGATTGATACGGTAATCGATCGACCGATAGTGCTTCTGAGCGGCGGATTCACTGATCGCTGGAATGAGTGAAGTAGAGATCGCATACGTAATAAAGCCTGGTAAGAGCAAAAGCGGAATCGCAAATCCAGTCAATGCACCGTATTGCTGTGTCGCTACAGTAGGGAGTACTCCAGCCAGTGCTAAGCTTTGTGCAACGATAATCGGTTCAAAAAAATAAGATACTGAACCGATCAATTGGCTTCCCGTTGTTGGCAAAGAGATACTCATTAACGAATGGAAGGTTTCTTTTCCTTGTTTAATCTGCTGAAAAAAACTTGCTCTTACTTTAAACTTTTTATTTAATTTAAATTTAGAAAATAAATAAATGAGGGATGCGAGTTCACCGAATACGACAGAAATCATCGCTCCCGCAGCAGCGAATTCTACGCCATATGGAAGGAAAGCCATCGTAAAAAAAGCGACAAGGGCAATGCGAACAACTTGTTCAATCACTTGTGAATAAGCGGATGGGCGCATGTTTTGTTTTCCTTGAAAATATCCGCGAATGACTGAAGAAATCGCAACGATTGGGACGACAGGTGCAATTGCAAGCAAAGGATAGAGCGTTCGTTCATCCGTAAAAAATGTTTTAGCAAGAATCGGTGCTACTATAAATAAGCCGGCTGTCCAGATAACACTAAGTACACCTGTTAACGTAAGCGAAACGACTAACACTTTTTTTATTTTTTTAGTATCATTGACTGCATCAGCTTCTGCAACCATTTTTGAAATGGCGACCGGAAGTCCAAGACGTGTTAATGTCACTGCTAAAATAAATGTTGGGACGGCCATCATATACAGTCCGACCCCTTCTTCACCTATAATTCGCGCGACGACAATTTTGTTTATAAATCCGAGTACTTTTGTAACAAAGCCTGCACCGACTAAAATAAAAGTGCCGCGTAGAAACGTTTGTTTCGACATGGCCTTCCCTGCTTTCTCATTACGTGTGATTCATTTCAACCTGCAAAATACATCCGTAGTAAAGCACGCGATAGAAATCACGCTAAAAAGTATTGGCACTTTTTCACAACTATGTATATGCTTAAAGGTGTACAAACCATGACAAGAATAATGTTGGGCGGTGATGTAATGACAAATGTAGAACAACTTAAAGCGTGGAAGGACGAAGTCTACCTTGTCATCGCAAGCAAAACTGAAGAGTTTCATTTATATGGTTATGAAGCGGTGACACCAGAAGAAGTGTGGGAATGTGTTCTAGCAAAACTAGAGCGCCGAAAAGACGAATATATGCTTCATCAGCTCGTTGCAGAAATTTTTCGGCTTACGGTTAACGAATATATGAATTGGGTAACGATTAAAGCAGTCACATCGACAGACCTTGAACTATTAGAAGAAGAAAATAACATGCTATTCGGAATCGATTAAAAAAGGAAGGATATGAACGTATGGTTAGAAAAGGACGCATCGTATTTTTTTTCACTGTTGTCCTTGCGATAGGGCTACTTATCGGCTTTACATATGATAAAGCAGCGAACAACATTAATTTAGGACTTGACCTTCAAGGCGGATTTGAAGTGCTATATGAAGTACAGCCACCTGAAGATGAACAAATTACTGAAGAAACATTAAACAGTACAGTTAGTGCGTTACGGAATCGGATTGATGTGATCGGTGTTTCTGAACCGAACATTCAAATTGAAGGGAACGATCGGATCCGTGTTCAACTTGCGGGTGTTGAAGATCAGAGTGAAGCACGTGAACTGCTTTCGACACAAGCCGAGCTAACGTTTCGTGATGTTGATGATAATGTGATGCTCAGCGGGTCTGACCTTGAAACGAATGGAGCGAGCTTAACGTTTGATGATGCAAATCGACCAATTGTTTCATTGACATTGAAAGATGCCGATAAGTTTGGTGAAGTGACAAAAGAAATTATGAATAAGCCAACAGGTGAAAACTTGCTCGTCATTTGGCTAGATTTTGAAGAAGGCGATTCTTTTCTAGAAGAGGCACAAAAAGAGGAGCCGAAGTTTTTATCCGCTCCAGCAGTCAGTCAAGTATTAAATACGAAAAACGTTGTCATTGAAGGTAACTTTACAGTTGAAGAAGCGACAAATTTAGCCGATTTATTAAATGCAGGCGCACTGCCGGTGGAGCTGAAAGAAGTATATTCAACTTCAGTTGGAGCGCAATTTGGTCTACAAGCGATGGAAAAAACGATTATCGCGGGTGCAATTGCAATCGCGTTAATTTTCTTATTTATGCTCGTTTATTACCGCTTTCCGGGCTTTATTGCCGTTATCACATTATCGATTTATATTTTTCTCATTCTCGTCGTATTCGGTTGGATGGATGCTGTTTTAACATTGCCGGGTATCGCTGCTTTAATTCTTGGAGTTGGTATGGCTGTCGATGCGAACATTTTGACGTACGAACGAATTAAGGAAGAACTAAAAGCGGGACGAACGGTAATGTCAGCCTTTAAATTAGGTGGAAAACGTGCATTTACGACGATTCTAGACGCAAACATTACGACATTGATTGCCGCTGGTATCATGTTCTTCTATGGGACAAGCTCGGTTAAAGGCTTTGCTGTTATGTTAATCATTAGTATTCTCGTCAGCTTTTTAACTGCTGTTTACGGTACGCGATTATTGCTCGGTTTATGGGTTCATAGTAAAGCGCTAAACAAAAAACCACAACTTTTTGGTGTAAAAAGAAAAGATATCGTTAATCTCTCAAAAGGCGAAGAGTTTGAAGTTAAAATCACGTTTGATTTTGTTAAGCACCGCAACAAGTTTTTCATATTTTCGATTGCATTTCTCGTGTTCGGGATCGTCACGTTGTCAACGTTAGGATTAAATCTTGGTACTGATTTCACAAGTGGTTCCCGTGTCGAAATTACTGGTAAAGGACCACTAAGTGAAGAGAAAATTAAAGACCAATTTAATGACATAGGACTTGACGCAAATGAAATTACATTTGCCGGTGATCATCGTGAAATCGCTGTTGTCTTATTCGGTGACGTATTATCGCAACAAGAAATTGCAGAAGTAAAGAAACATTTTAGTGCTGAATATGGAGCGGAACCTAATGTTAGTACCGTTTCCCCTCAAGTCGGTAGGGAATTGGCAAAAAATGCATTTATTTCAATTTTAATTGCGTTTTTAGGCATCATTATTTATGTCGCGATTCGCTTCGAATGGATGCAAGGGCTAGCTGCAATCGTTGCGCTTGCGCACGATGCGTTTTTCATGGTGGCACTTTTTAGCATCTTCCGAATTGAAGTCGATATCACATTTATTGCCGCTCTCTTAACGATTGTCGGGTATTCAATTAACGATACGATCGTTACGTTTGACCGGATTCGCGAAAATATGAAACGAGAGAAAAAGGTTAAAACGTTCGAACAAATTGCTCACATCGTAAATAAAAGCTTATTACAAACATTAACACGTTCGATTAATACAGTGCTTACCGTCATTTTTGCCGCAGCCGCTTTAGCATTGTTTGGCGCGGAAGCGATTCGACCATTTTCAATCGCACTCGTAATCGGTTTGTTGCTCGGGACATATTCTTCACTCTTTATAGCGGCTCAACTCTGGGCTGTTTGGAAAGGAAAACAGTTGAAGAAAAAGCGAAAAGTTGCAGTCGAGTCTTAATACTATGAAGTAAGTAGCGTTCAGTCAATAGAATTTCGTGCCCGTATACATCCTTGAATAAAAAATTTAAAGCTATCACCTCTTGACCAACTCTTGTATAATGAGAATGGGTTAAGAGGTGATTTTGTTTATGTTAGAGTCGTTGACGAGATGGCAAGTAAAAGAGATAGATGAGGCAATTGTTCAACAAATACAGAATAAACTGTCAATCAGCGAAGTAACGGCTCGTTTACTTGTAAGTCGAGGAATTGAAAGTGTTGAAAGTGCAAAAAATTTTTTACATATTGACTCGACTCCATATTTTGATCCGTTTTTATTGAAAGATATGGAACGAGCCGTAAAAAGAATACATACAGCAATTGAAAAACAAGAAACGATTTTAATTTTTGGAGACTATGATGCTGATGGAGTGACGAGTACGTCGTTGCTTGTGTATACATTTCGAAAGTTGCATGCGAAGTTTTTAACGTATATCCCAAACCGATTTACAGAAGGTTACGGCCCAAACGAAGCGGCATTTAGGTGGGCGAAACAGCAAGGGGTTAGTTTAATCGTAACAGTCGATACAGGAATTTCTGCGGTATATGAAGCGGAGGTAGCGAAAGAACTTCAACTTGACTTGATTATTACTGACCACCACGAACCACCGTTAACGCTTCCGGATGCTTTCGCAATTATTAATCCGAAACAACCGGATTGCTCCTATCCTTTTAATGAATTAGCTGGTGTAGGAGTCGCATTTAAATTAGCGCAAGCATTAGTCGGTACCGTGCCGAAAGAACTGCTTGATCTTGTTGCAATTGGAACGGTTTCCGACTTAGTTCCTTTAATTGAAGAAAATCGCAAGTTCGTCTTTGAAGGAATTCCGCTCATTGAAAATAGCGATAAGCCAGGAATTCAAGCATTGTTAGCGAGTTGTGGATTAAACGGTAAGCCGTTAGATGAAGAACAAATCGGATTTTTGCTCGGTCCACGTCTGAATGCAGCAGGGAGAATGGATTCAGCTGACCCCGCATTACAATTATTGATCGCAATGAATGAAGATGACGCAAATGCTTGGGCTGAACAGCTGAATGAGTTGAATAAAGAACGACAAAAGCTAGTTGATGCCATGGCGAAACAAGCGATTGATCTCGTCGAAGAAAAATATAAGAATGACCGAGTTATTGTCATTTCCCATGAGGGCTGGAATTCAGGTGTGATCGGAATTGTTGCTTCTCGCTTAGTTGAACGGTATTATCGTCCTGTCGTCGCTCTTGCGATTGAACTGGAAAGTGGAGAAGCGAAAGGTTCAGCACGCAGCATTGCTCATTTTGATTTATATGCAAACTTATCTTTATGTGAAGATATTTTAGTTAATTTTGGTGGGCATACGATGGCAGCGGGTTTAACGATAAACGTGAATCAAATTGATGAATTGCGCCAACGGTTAAACGTAATTGCGCAAGAACAATTGACTGGTGATGATTTTATTCCAATAACGGAAATTGATGTCGAATGTAATGTTGAAGACGTCACGATTGAAACACTGGAAGAAATCGCACAGTTAGCTCCGTTTGGAGTCGGCAATCCAAAACCGAAAGTTCTATTGGAAAATAAGCAACTATCACATGTAAGAAAAATTGGCAGTCAAGAAAATCATTTAAAATTTCAATTAAAAGAAAATGAAGCTGTGCTAGAAGGAGTCGGATTTCGTTTCGGACATCTTTTTCATGAAGTGACTCAGAATGTTTCTGTAAGTCTCGTTGGTGAGTTATCCATTAATGAATGGAACGGCTTTCGAAAACCACAAGTAATCTTGTCTGATTTAAGTGTACAAAACTGGCAACTCTTTGATTATCGTGGGGTGAAACAAGTCGCTGAACATTTAAAGAGGTTACGTGCTGAAGATGTTCAATTGATTTATTTTCGAAACGAAACGATTGACGCATTGCAGTTGTATCATTGGGAACAAGTTGCCTACTGTCCGATTACGAATAACGGAAGTTTTGATTTAAATCGCCCTTATCACGTTATTTTAGATTTGCCGCGGCAAGAGAATGAGTTATCTGATTGGTATGCCTCAATTGCAAAGCAACCAAAGCGGACTTATGCTTTTTTTCATCATGCAGAAGACCATCTATTTACTCCAATTCCGTCGCGTGAGCAATTTAAACTATTTTATGCACTTATGAAAAAAGTTCAGCAAACGACAGTGGAGAAAGCGTTTAGACTAGCTCGCTCCTATCGATTACGTGATGATTCTATCCATTTTATTACGAAGGTGTTTAATGAGCTTAATTTTGTTAAAATAAATGAGGGTAATCTTTCGTTCGTAAACAATCCAGAGAAAAAAGCGTTAACGGATTCTAAAACATATCAGCATAAACTAGCCATGATCGAAATCGAAAAAAAATTATTGTATTCATCTTATGACGAATTAAAATCGTTCTTTCAAAATATATATGATCGCTTACAAGTTGAGGAGGCAATAAAATAATGGATTATAAGCCTTATATTACAGTGATTGAAAATTACCCTACTAAAGGTGTGAAATTTAAAGATATTACGACATTAATGCAAAATGGTGACGTTTATAAGCGAGCAATTGATGATCTTGTTACTTATGCTAAAGAAAAAGAAGTAGATGTCATTGTCGGTCCTGAAGCGCGTGGATTTATTTTTGGTTGTCCAGTTGCGTATGCATTAGGTGTAGGCTTTGTTCCGGTACGTAAAGAAGGAAAGTTGCCGAGGGAAGTTGTCAAAACCGATTACGGTCTAGAATATGGAAAAGATGTTTTAACGTTGCATAAAGATGCGATTAAACCCGGGCAAAAAGTGCTTGTTACTGATGATTTGCTTGCGACAGGCGGAACGATTGAAGCGACAATTAAACTCGTAGAGCAATTAGGCGGCATCGTTGTCGGAATTGCATTTCTCATTGAATTAGCGTATCTTAATGGTAGAAGTAAGTTGGAAGGTCACGACATTTACGTGCTAACAACATACGAATAGGAAAAAGAGGTGCTCTTTTTGGAAGGGCGCTTTTTATTTTAATCTTAAACGGACACGCGTTGAAATGTCGAAGACTTAAGACACGTAGGTACTCTTGTCGTTCCAAGCTTTGTCATATCATGTACGACTCTAACGTTGTTCATATAAATGATAGATTGTGTCATAGCAAACTTTTGTCTTTACAGTATGAGGTAAATTCACGATAATGTTTACAACGAGGCTGTAGTGCGAACGCAATACACCAAAGACGATCATAAGGTGATTCGATGACAATAGCGAAAGTTTTAACTAAAGCAAAACAATATATGTCTGAAGAAGAGTGTGCATTTCTTGAAAGAGCATATGAATTTGCGAAGAAAGCACATGTGAAGCAAGTTCGTAAATCGGGAGCTCCATACATTACTCACCCTGTTGAAGTAGCAGGTATTTTAGTTGAACTCGGAATGGATTACATTACAGTAGCAGCTGGTTTTCTTCATGATGTCGTTGAAGATACGAATATTACTCTCGATGACTTAAAAGAAGAATTTAATGAAGAAATCGCAGATTTAGTCGATGGTGTAACGAAATTAAAAAAAATAAAATTTAAATCAAAAGAAGAACAACAAGCTGAGAATCATCGTAAATTACTTGTCGCTATGGCACAAGATATTCGCTGTATTTTAATCAAGCTAGCTGATCGTTTGCATAACATGCGAACGTTAAAATATATGTCAAAAGAAAAACAAATTGCGATTGCGAATGAAACGATTGAAATCTTTGCTCCACTTGCTCATCGGCTCGGTATTTCGACGATTAAATGGGAATTAGAAGATATCTCTTTGCGTTACTTAAATCCGCAACAATACTACCGAATTGTGAATCTTATGCAAAAACGTCGCACAGAACGTGAACAAAATGTCGAAGAAGTGAAGCAAGAAATTCGTAAACAACTTGAAAAAGTCTCGATAAAGGCGGAAATTTCCGGTCGTCCAAAACATATTTATAGCATTTACCGAAAAATGGTATTGCAAAACAGGCAATTTTCTGAAATATATGATTTGCTTGCTGTTCGTGTCATTGTTGATAGTATTCGAGATTGTTACGCAACACTCGGAATCATTCATACGTGCTGGAAGCCGTTGCCAGGGCGATTTAAAGATCATATTGCGATGCCGAAAGCGAACATGTATCAATCATTGCATACAACTGTCATCGGTCCGAAAGGTGATCCGGTAGAAGTCCAAATTCGTACGAAAGACATGCACAAAGTTGCTGAGTACGGAATCGCAGCACATTGGGCTTATAAAGAAGGCAAGAAAAATCCGCAATCGTCATTTGAGAAAAAGTTAACATGGTTTCGTGAAATTTTAGAATGGCAAAAAGTGGCCGATGATGCAGAAGAGTTCGTAGAATCATTAAAGATGGATTTGTTTAGTGATACAGTCCTCGTCTTTACACCGAAAAGTGATGTCATCGAACTTCCGGCTGGTTCTGTACCGATTGATTTTGCATACCGCATCCATACGGAAATTGGCAATCAAACGATCGGAGCAAAAGTGAACAGTAAAATTGTTCCACTTGATTATAAGTTGAAAACCGGGGACATCGTCGAAATCATTACATCGAAACATTCATACGGTCCAAGTCGCGATTGGTTAAAACTTACGAAAAGTTCACAAGCAAAAAATAAAATAAAACAATGGTTTAAAAAAGAAAAACGTGAAGAAAATGTTGTAAAAGGTAAAGAGTTAGTTGAGCAAGAAGTAAAACAGCTCGGCTTCGACATGCAAGATGTGTTTACTGAAGAGAACTTGCAAAGAACGGCAAAAAAATTTAACTTTACGAGCGAAGAAGATATGTATGCAGCAGTCGGTTTTAGCGGAATTACGGCGGCACAAATCGCAACACGCCTGACGGATAGACTCAGACAGAAAAAGCAAGAAGAAATTGATAATGAAACGTTGATTGAATCATTTGCTGAGTCGAAACCGACGTACATCCGCTCTCGTAAGTCTGATAGCGGGGTACGAGTAAAAGGTGTTGACAACATGCTGATTCGTTTATCAAAGTGTTGCAATCCCGTTCCAGGTGATGAAATTGTCGGATTTATTACGAAAGGACGAGGTGTGTCAGTCCACCGTAGCAAATGTCCGAACGTTCAATCTGAAGAAGCGATGGAACGTTTGTTAGAAGTCGAATGGGAAGGCGCTGGACAAACGAACAAAAACTATCACGTTGATATTGAAATCACTGGCTATGATCGGAAAGGGCTATTAAACGAAGTATTGCAAGTCGTTGCTGAGTCAAAAACAGATATTCATACCGTTACAGGTCGAACCGATCGGAATAAGATGACGACAGTCAATATGACGATTTTAATTCATAACGTCAATCATTTACAAAAAGTCGTTGAACGGATTAAACGAATTCATGATATTTACTCTGTTCGAAGAGTCATTCAATAAGACTCAAAAAAAGAGTTTGGTGACTAATGGCAACGTTACTCACGATACACGGAGATATACGCGTTACATTCGAGGTAGCGAAGGTAATGAAGTTTGCCTAAGTTTGAGCATTGAATGTGATTTTGACGAAGCTTCAGTATAGCAAACCGAATGTTACATTTGGTTGAGTACAGTTGGAATCTTATATTCCTAGTAAAATTGTTATTTTCACTGAACTGAACTTTTTAACATCCTTGAATAAAGGTGGTAATGAGATGCGAGTCGTTCTGCAACGAGCAAAAAATGCTTCTGTCACTATTGGAAATGAGACGATTGGAAAAATTAACGACGGTGTTGTTTTACTTGTCGGAATTACACATGATGATAACGAAGAAGATGCGCAATATTTAGCAAATAAAATAGCCCATTTACGGATATTTGAAGACGAAAATGGCAAACTAAATCATTCGTTGTTAGAGTATACTGGCGAAGTCTTATCTGTATCTCAATTTACGTTATATGGGGACTGTCGAAAAGGAAGACGTCCGAGCTTTACCGAAGCTGCAAAGCCTGAACAGGCGAGACAGCTATACGACCGATTTAATGAGCTACTCCGTGAAAAAGGGTTAACCGTCGAAACCGGTCAATTCGGGGCAATGATGAAAGTGTCGTTAACGAATGACGGTCCCGTAACATTCATTTTGGAAAGTGAACGTTAGTCACTTGACAATTCAATACGGGATTCGTAATATAAAAACAACTTCATACTTGAATCGATGACGGAGAAAGTAATAAAGTAGTGGCGCATAGAGAAGGAATGCCCTAGGCTGAAAGCATTTCTCGTTAACGCTTTATGAAAGACACTCCTTAGATTTCTCACTGAACTGACATGAAGTTCAAAAATCCTGAAGGCTCATAGGATGAGAGTAAGTTCGACGTTTCACGTGTTAACCGTCCATAAATTTGGGCGGATAACAGACGCTAAAAACCTGATAAGCCTTGCTTTATCAAAGTACGTGAGGACGTGATGTCTTTAGTTGAACCTCTTAAGCCTTCTTTTTGAACACATAGTTAGCACGTAGTAAGTGAAGGACGTTTCAGGCGTTATCTGGCATAGTGGAAGCATAGCTTCAATTAGGGTGGCACCGCGGGGTTACAACTCTCGTCCCTGAGATTATTTTCTCGGACGGGAGTTTTTTTATTGGAAATGAACATCGTTCAAGTACATACGCACTAATGTTAATTGAAACAATGGAGGTTTATCAATGGGAATTCAAATTCCAAGAGGAACGCAAGACATTTTGCCAGGTGAAATTGAAAAATGGCAATATGTCGAACAAAAAGCGCGTCAGCTTTGTGAAAGTTATTGTTATGAAGAAATCCGCACACCAATTTTCGAAGCGACGGAACTTTTCGTACGCGGCGTTGGTGAAACGACGGATATCGTACAAAAAGAAATGTATACGTTTAAAGATCGCGGAAATCGTAGCATTACGTTAAGACCTGAAGGTACAGCTCCGACAGTTCGATCATTCGTAGAAAAAAAGTTGTATGGACTCCCAGAACAACCAACGAAACTATATTATATTGGACCGATGTTTCGTTATGAACGTCCACAAACAGGACGGATGCGTCAGTTTTACCAATTTGGTGTCGAAGCCCTTGGCAGTAATGACCCAGCGATCGATGCAGAAGTCATTGCATTGGCAATTGATTTTTATAAATCGCTTGGGCTTAAAGAACTTACACTTGTCATTAATAGTCTTGGTGATACTGAAAGTAGGACAAAGCATAAACAAGCTTTGATTGAGCATTTTAAACCGCATATCGATCAATTTTGTGACGACTGCCAAATAAGACTTGAAAAAAACCCTTTGCGAATTTTAGACTGTAAAAAAGATGCGGAAAATCCGCTTATCCAAGAAGCGCCTGCCATTTTAAACTATTTAAACGCTGAATCGAGCGCCTACTTTAACAAAGTGAAACAATATTTGAAGGAAATGAAGATTGACTTTGTCGTTGATCCAACATTAGTGAGAGGTTTAGACTATTATAATCACACGGCCTTTGAAATCATGAGTAATGCTAAAGGATTCGGCGCAATTACTACGTTGTCTGGTGGGGGTCGCTACAACGGTCTCGTTCAAGAAATTGGTGGTCCGGAAACTGCTGGAATTGGTTTTGCGCTTAGCATTGAAAGATTGTTAATGGCACTCGATGCTGAAGGGGTTGCACTGCCTATTGATAAGGAAATTGACTGTTATTTAATTGCACACGGTGAGCAAGCGCATGAAAAAGCGACAGTTTTACTTTACGAATTGCGGAAAGCTGGATTTAAAGCGGACCAAGATTACTTAAATCGTAAAATTAAAGGGCAGTTTAAATCAGCTGACCGAAAAAAAGCTAAATTTACTGCGATTTTAGGTGAATCAGAATTAGAAAATAACACGATAGCGATAAAAGAAATGTTATCGGGAGAACAAACAGAAATTCCAATGAAAGAAATTATTGCATTTTTCCAAAGTAAATTAACGTAAAACGGAGGAATAGATCATAATGATGGGTAGAACACATCAATGCGGAAAATTGACAAAAGAAAACAATGGAGAAAAAGTTCATTTAAAAGGCTGGGTACAGCGACGCCGTGATTTAGGCGGGTTAATCTTTATTGATGTTCGCGATCGTTCAGGGATTGTTCAAGTTGTCGTCAACCCTGAACATTCAGAAGAAGCACTTCAAACGGCTGATAAAATACGTAACGAGTTCGTTGTCGGCATTACAGGTGAGGTTGTATTACGAGATCCAGAAACCGTCAATTCCAAAATTGCAACGGGTGAAATTGAAGTGGTTGCAAGTGAAGTTCAGATCGTAAATGAAGCGAAAAATCCGCCGTTTATAATTGAGGATCAAACAGATGTCGGTGAAGATGTTCGCTTAAAATATCGCTATTTAGATTTGCGTCGTCCGCTCATGCAAGAAACGTTTAAATTGCGTCATCAAATCACGAAGCACATTCGTAATTTTTTAGACGAGCACGAATTTCTTGAAATGGAAACCCCAATTTTAACGAAAAGTACACCTGAAGGCGCGAGGGACTACTTAGTCCCGAGCCGTGTTCACCCAGGAGAATTTTATGCATTGCCACAGTCACCGCAATTATTTAAACAGTTATTGATGGTATCCGGCTTTGAACGCTATTATCAAATTGCACGCTGTTTTCGTGATGAAGATTTACGAGCAGACCGTCAGCCTGAATTTACGCAAGTCGATATTGAAACATCATTTCTTGAAAAAGAAGAATTGTTAAGCATGATGGAAAAGATGATGGTGCAGGTCGTTAAAGAAACGAAAGGGATTGACATTCCGATGCCATTTCCAAGAATAACGCATTTTGAAGCGATGGAACGGTATGGGTCAGACAAGCCGGATACACGGTTTGGAATGGAACTCATTGAGCTTTCACAAATTGTTAAAGACTCCAGCTTTAAAGTCTTTAGTGGGGCGATTCAAAATGGCGGTGTCGTTAAAGCGATCAATGTAAAAGGTGCTGCAGAAACATATTCACGTAAAGACATCGATGCATTAACGGAATACGTGAAAGTGTACGGTGCGAAAGGGCTTGCATGGGTGAAAATAGAGGATGGTCAATTTACGGGTCCAATTGCAAAATTTTTCACCGAACAAGAGGTAGAACAAATGAAAGAAATCTTACAATCCGAAGATGGTGATTTATTACTGTTCGGTGCAGACAAACGAAAAATCGTTTATGACAGTCTCGGGGCATTGCGGTTGAAGCTTGGTAAAGAATTACATTTGATTGATGAGTCGAAACTGAATTTCCTTTGGGTAACAGAGTTTCCGTTATTTACATATGATGAGGATGCGGAACGTTACGTTGCTGAACACCATCCATTTACAAGCCCGATACAGGAAGATCTTGAATTATTAGAAATGGAGCCGGAAAAAGTTCGAGCGGATGCCTATGATCTCGTATTGAATGGATATGAACTCGGTGGCGGTTCGCAAAGAATTTACAAACGCGAAGTTCAAGAAAAAATGTTCCGTGCGCTTGGATTTAGTGATGAAGCAGCGAGAGAACAATTCGGATTTTTACTTGACGCTTTTGAATATGGCACACCTCCGCACGGCGGCATCGCATTCGGTCTCGATCGTCTCGTTATGATTTTGGCAGGAAGAACAAATTTACGTGATACGATTGCTTTTCCTAAGACGACAAGCGCAAGTGATTTGTTAACAGATGCGCCTAGCGAAGTAAGCCCATCTCAACTTGAAGAGCTTCATTTAAGGACGACTGCTGTGAAATTAGACGAATAAAATGAAAATGAAGAGCGGGATATCACCGTTCTTCATATTATTCACGTTTTGCAAACGTTTTCTTAAAGAGTTGCATTTTAGTTTTTTTTCTGTTATGATAATCATACAATCAAAGAGTCCTGGGGTGTTCGTTACAACCCATATGTTTTGAGCCAACACCTATATGTAGGGAGCCTGAGCTAATTGTTTTCATTCAGCGTACATGCCTTCAATGAAAGGACGTACAAAAAATGAAACAGGGCACCCACCTGCCGAGAGCAGGTTCAAAACTGAGGATGAGACGGCACAGTTGGGACTCACAACAATGTGAAATAGGAAAACAGCAGATATTTAATCTGCTGTTCTTTTATTTCGCAACTTTTTCGAGATTTCCGTTTTTATCCATTTTAAATGCGGTTCCTGCTTCGTCATTTTCTTGTAATACAACCATTTTACGAGCACGCTCCATAATTTGGATAAGCGATTGATAATCTTCCTGAACGATGGAATATTTTTGTTTTAATGATGTCAATTCTTTCTTTAAATTTTCATTTTCAATCGCAAGAGCTTCTTTTTCACTTTCAAGTCGTTCTTTTAAATCTCGTAATTCTGATGACTTTGAACGATCCTCTTTTAAGTCTTTTAAATAGTTAATGACGTCTTGCAAATTCATTTCTCTCGTTTGAACTTCTGAATTAAACGTAGATACTTTTCGAACTGGCTTCATGGCTTGGGCACGCTTTCGTTCTTTTCGTTGTTTTTTTGCTAGTTCAATCGCTTGTTCATATTTGTTACGAACGATTGCGTTCCAACGAAACCCCACCGCTGCAGATGTCCGGTTCAGTTTGTCTCCGACTTCATCAAAAGCTAGCAGTTGTGTACTGCCTTCACGAATGTGTCGTAGAACAGTTTCTGCAAGTAGCAAATCATCTTCATGGGACCATGCATCTTGCCTCACTTTCACAGTATCGTCCCTCCTTTCCCACTTTTGTTTTTTCTATTTTTTCCAAAACAGAAAGATTTATACATAAAATACTAGATTTCTTTCATTCGGCACTAGATTTTTCAATAGAAACAGCTTAGGTTTGATTCGAGTCATTACGCTCATCACCGCGCTTCGTCTATCAAACAATTTAGACAGATCGAGCTGATTGAGAACTGATTAAAAATAGTGTTTACAATAAGCTTATTTTTTGTTTCTGTTTTTCTTTAATTTATAATTAATTTGTGCTAAAGCTTGTTCGAATTTTCCAGTCTGTTTTGGAATATAGTACGTTTGATCGGTAAGAGGATCAGGTAAATATTGCTGGTCGACCCAGCTATTTTCGTAACTGTGCGGATATAAATAATCGACCCCTCGACCGAGTGTTTTTGCCCCTTTATAGTGAGCGTCTTTTAGATGTAGTGGGATTTCACCAATTCGGCGGTGTTTAATGTCGTGTAATGCGGCATCAATCGCTTTATAGGCTGAGTTCGATTTCGGTGAGAGACAAAGCTCGATAACAGCATTTGCAAGCGGAATACGTGCTTCAGGAAAACCGACTCTTTCAGCGGCTTCAATGGCGTGAAGCGTTCGAACGCTCGCTTGTGGGCTCGCAAGTCCAATGTCTTCGTAAGCTGTAACGAGTAATCGTCTTGCAATGCTCGTTAAATCTCCCGCTTCAATTAATCTAGCGAGGTAATGGAGTGCAGCATCGACATCACTACCGCGAATCGACTTTTGAAAAGCGGACAAGACGTCATAGTGAGCATCACCATTTTTGTCGTGGGAAAAGCTCTTTTTTTGAATCGATTGTTCGGCAATTTTTAAGTCGATTTCGACAGCATCTGTGTCTGCTTGTTTTGTTGATAAGACGGCGATTTCTAATGCGTTTAGTGCTGCTCGAACATCTCCTCCACACATACTAGCTAAATGGGTCATCGCTTCGTCTGTTATCGAAATATCCAAGTGACCAAAGCCATTTTTGGGATCACGCAATGCCCGCTCAATAGCAATCTCGATTTCTTCCGGGGTTAATGGATGTAATTCAAAGATTTGGCAGCGACTTCGTATCGCTGGATTGATTGAGTGAAATGGATTGCTCGTCGTTGCACCGATTAACGTGATGAGTCCGTTTTCAAGAAAAGGAAGTAAATAATCTTGCCTGCCTTTATCAAGACGATGAATTTCGTCTAAAATTAAAATGAGTTGTCCTGACATTTTTGCTTCTTCAATGACAATTTCAATATCTTTTTTATTGTTTACAACGGCATTTAACATGCGGTACGGTATATTTGTACTTCCAGCAATTGCAATCGCAATCGATGTTTTTCCTGTTCCGGGAGGACCATACATGATCATAGAGGAGAGTTGTTTTGCTTTCACCATTCTCCAAATTAATTCGCCTTCACCGACGAGATGCTTCTGACCAATGACGTCATCAATTGTTTTTGGACGCATACGAAATGCTAGCGGTTTATTTTGCATGAATCTCGCTCCTGTATGTTTCGATGTTTATATTGCAATGATACGAAAATAGTCGCTGTTCGACAAATAAACTGAATTCCATATGTGTAATATTTTACTCGGGGGATATTTTCACCTTATTTACTAGCCAAAAAAGAGAAGGCACTCTATCATAAAA
>NZ_JBEUEL010000032.1:0-30747 GCF_041725775.1 Pueribacillus sp. YX66
AATGGATCAATTTTGAAACCAATCAAGTGGATCAAAATTAAATTGCGAAGTGGATCACTTTTCACTTGCGAAATACATCACCACTGGTCCAATTCTAATCATATGAAAATTAAAATTGCTTAATGATGTTTTTTAGAACAGAAATAGCTTTCTCAATATGACGTTCATCCGTGAACCGACCGAATGAAATTCGGATGAATTGCTTCGCTTCATCGTCTGTTTTGCCGAGTGCAAGCATCGTACGCGAAGGTTCCTGCTGACCGACTTGGCAAGCACTGCCTGTTGAAATTGCAATCCCGTGGCGGTTGAATTCTAGCATCATATATTGACCTTGTATTCCTGAAATCGATAAGCCGATAATGCTTGGAAGCTGTTCTATTGAATGTCCTTCGACATTAATTTCATAGTCTATTTTTTTAATTCCAAATAAAAAGCGATTCCTTAACATACTTTCACGTTCGAAATTTTCTGCTATGTTTTTCATAGCCAATTGGGCCACCATTGTAAATGATACGACACCTGGTACATTCACTGTTCCAGGTCGAAAACCTCTTTCATGCGTTGTGTTCGGCAATTGCATAGCCCACCGAATAATCGGATTAATATAACACATCCCGACCCCTTTTGGCCCATATAATTTATGGCTGGAAACTGACAAACTATCGAGCTTATACTTTTTAACATCAATCGCTAATTTTCCGAAAGATTGAACACAATCACTATGAAATAATACTCCTTCTTCTTCAAGAAGCTCACCGATCTCATGTAGTCGTTGAATCGTGCCAATTTCTGAATTGACATGATGAATGGAAGCAAGTATCGTATCATCGCGTATAGTAGCCTTCAGCTCACCCATATCAATTTGTCCTTCTTCATCAACACCTAAATAAGTAACCTCAAATCCTTCTGTTTCTAACAATTTGAAAAGTTGATAAAGAGATGAATGCTCAACTTTTGTCGTAATGATGTGGTTACCTTTGTATTTATGGGCTGTCACTAACGAGCGAATTGCAAGAATATTTGATTCCGTTCCTCCACTCGTAAAATATACCCCTTCAGCTTCTCCATTTATCATATGTGCTAATTGAGTACGACACACTTCTAACATATTTTCAGCCTCTGATCCGATATCGTGTAAACTGCTCGGGTTGCCATAAAATTTTTTTGCTGCTTCCGTATAAGCGTCAAGCGCTTCCTCGCTCATCGGTGTTGTTGCCGCGTAATCTAAATAAATCATGACATCATGATCCTTTCTCAATCATAATATATAGTAAAGATAAGTGTCTTGTCATCAGTAATATTATATGTCAATATAGATGTCAAGGGATAAAAATTTTCGAGGAGTTTTTCTAAATGAATCCATTGTTGTTAAAAAAGCAGGTCGAGCGGTTTTTACTTGAAGATATTGGAGCGGGTGATATTACGAGTGATACTATTTTTCCACTAAGCAAAAAAGGAGAAGCTCAGTTTTACATGAAAGAAGCCGGTGTGTTAGCTGGTAGTAGCATCATTCAAATTGCCTATTCTCTATTAAACGCTGAAATCAACGTGTCCCTTTCAAAAAAGGATGGAGAGTTTGTAAAAGCAGGGGAAGTAATCGCCACTATTAGCGGTCCGATAAGACATTTACTAATGGGAGAAAGAGTCATATTAAATCTATTGCAACGAATGAGTGGGATTGCAACACTCACTTTAAAAGCAGTAAACGTTCTAGACAATCCTTATACGCGTATTTGCGATACAAGAAAAACGACACCTGGCTTGCGAATGCTTGAAAAATATGCTGTAACGTGTGGAGGCGGATATAACCATCGCCTCGGCTTAAGCGATGGTGTTTTAATTAAAGATAATCATATCGATTTTTCTGGCTCAATTACGACTGCCGTAAATCGCATCAGACAAAAGCTAGGACATATGGTAAAAATCGAAGTTGAAACTGAAACGGAAGAACAAGTTCGTGAAGCTGTTGAAGCAGGGGTCGATATAATTATGTTCGACAATCGTTCACCAGAAGAAATCAATGACCTTATAAAGCTCGTACCAGAAAATATCGTAACGGAAGCATCCGGAAATATTACGTTAGATTCTCTGCCAGCATATAAGCATACAGATGTCGATTACATCTCTTTAGGTTTTATTACCCATTCCGCAAAAGCGATTGACATTAGTTTAAATATGTAAAAGGAGACTAAATCATGGTAAATATTTTAGAACAATTAAAAACTCAAACAACTACTATTACAATTCCAGAACACTATAAAAATTTATCAGTTGAAGAAATGGAAAAGCGTGTCCTCGCAGTAAAAGAAAAATTGGGTAAGCGATTATTCATTCCAGCCCACCATTATCAAAAAGACGAAGTCGTAAAATTTGCAGATGCGACAGGAGACTCCTTACAGCTTGCCCAACTTTGTGAACAAAATAAAGAGGCTGAAGTCATCGTGTTTTGTGGGGTTCACTTTATGGCGGAAACGGCTGATATGTTAACTAAAGATGCGCAAAAAGTGTTGCTTCCAGACATGCGTGCTGGATGTTCTTTAGCAGACATGGCTAATATCCAACAAACTGAACGATGTTGGGAAGTATTAATGGATACGTTCGGAGACACGATGATTCCCCTCACGTACGTCAATTCAACAGCAGCAATCAAAGCTTTCGTTGGCAGACGTGGCGGCGCTACGGTTACGTCATCGAATGCGAAAAATATGATCGAATGGGCACTAACACAGAAAGAGCGTATTTTATTTCTACCTGACCAACATTTAGGTCGGAATGTTTCGTTTGAACTCGGAATTCCGCTCGAAAAAATGGCCGTCTGGAATCCGATAACACACGCATTTGAATTTGATGGGGATATTCAAGACGCACAAATCATTTTATGGAAAGGACACTGTTCCGTACATGAAAATTTTACCGTTGAACATGTAAAACAAATTCGGGAAGACATGCCAACTGCCCATGTTCTTGTTCACCCGGAATGTCCGTTTGAAACCGTTGCAGCATCAGATTACGCAGGTTCAACGAGCTACATTATCAAAACAATCGAAGAAGCTCCGGCTGGAAGTAAATGGGCCATAGGTACAGAAATGAATCTCGTACAACGCTTGATTCATGAGCATCCTGATAAAGAGATCGTGTCATTAAATCCACACCTTTGTCCATGTATGACGATGAACCGCATTGATTTACCACACTTGTTATGGTCATTGGAATCAATTGAAACTGAAAAATATATTCATGAAATTAAAGTAGATGAAAAAACGACGAACGATGCGATTCTCGCGCTAAATCGAATGCTTGAAAGAGCGTAAACAAACAAATAGGACTCAATATTTGGAAATAAATTAATCAATACACAACCTAATTAGATATATACCGATTTATCCCGAACATGCTAATCACATGGCTTTATTGTTATACTTCCGATGGCATTCATGTCCCAAAACATAGATTTGATTTTCAACGATCAGAATGCCTCGTTTATCTTGTACATGTGTGACATGTTTGTCCTTTGCGATATCAATGCCAATAATTAAAGTTATCGATATGATTTGCGAGATTTTCTTGTTTTGCATATTATTCATTTACAGTCCTCTATACAGTCCTCTATTATGTATAAATTTCGGGGTGATTACAATGACACCGTGTACTATACCAATGGAGATTTTTTCTTCATTACAGGAATGCACTAAAAAAAGCCATGATTTACTCGTTAGTAAGTCATGGCCTTTTGAGTGAGTACTTAAAAGTTAAAATCAAATCTTAGTGTATGGATGCCAAAATCCCCGCCACCATCTTCTTCTACAACTTTAATGTTGACTTCTAAATAGTCTTCAATAAGCGGTAATGGCTCATCCCATGAATCTTCGATCTTAATGACAGAATCTACTTTTGTCTTAGCGTTCACAGTATCCCTAATAACAGCATGAATTTCTTCACCATCTGCTTCACTTTCCTCATACCAAAATGCAATGTCGGTATCCAGTTTATTTTCTATTTCTACATTTATATAATACGATTCCCTTTCTCTAAGATCCCAAAAACTTTCTCGTCTAATCTTTTTCAAAACAACTGCAATCTCATCTGAATCATAAATGACTTCATCAAATTCTTTTTCGAAGTCATGTTCGCCAATATCTTCTTCATTATCCTGCTCAGTCTCATCTTGGCTATTCTCTTCGGTACTTATATCCGTCGTGTCAGCGCCAGCCCCTTCTTTATCATCTCCACATGCAGTTATAAAAATAGCCATTAAAAAAGCTATACAGCTCAGTAAAAATTTTTTCATGTTTACATCTCCTCATATCTATATCGTTCATTTATTGAGTAATCAACTACTTCATGACTAGTATTAAATATGAATCTCTGCGTCATATTCATTTATTTCGGTTGCTTTTTCCTCTTCTAATACGACTATTACCATTTTAATCACTTCAGTTATATCAGGTAAATCGGTCTGATAGCTTAAAATTTTCATCTCAACATTTCTCGTGCTATTAGCTTCAATCGTTTCAACGAACTGCACCATATCATCGATCATTTTACCATCAGCAGACTCTTTGATAGACTTTACAATGACATCAATATCTAACTTATTTTCAACTTCAAAATCTAAGTAATACCCTCTATTCATCATATTTCCATCTTGTTTTCTAATTTCTTTTAAGACTAATCGAACTTCATCTGAATTAAGAATTTCTTCATTATATTCTCTTACATATTCATCGATCTCAGATGTCTCATCATTTTCAATATTACTTTCATCCTCTTTTGAGTCTTTGTCCACATCTTCATTGTCTTCCGTATGTATAACTTCATTTGGTGTTTCTTCAACCTCTTCCCCACCACATGCTACTAATAGAGCACTACTTATAACTATTATAAAAAAAGTTAGCAAAAATTTCTTCATCATGATGCCTCCTCACATGTAAGTATTCGAAAAGCCAAGTTAACATAAAAATGGTAGAGTTTCAATATTATTACTGTTTTTTGCTGCTTTATAACTATTGAACGATAAGATATATCTATGCCTCTAGGTCTAATTAGCATTAAAACCTTTTCATATTTGAATCCTTTAATTTCCATGAAAAATCCCTCCTGCAAGAAAAAAACACAAAAGGGATATTATCATTTAAGACTGCTTTTTTAATGCCTAGCGCTAGTCTTACGGACTAGCACCCGATGTGCTGACACCATAGACGTGGTGATTTTTAATCAGTACAAGAAAACTAAACATTTGTATTCGAACTACAGCTTGCGATGAACTGCGAATTTCTGCGTCAACTGCACTCTTTCAGATACTCGTGTATTTCATACGCTCTATTCTTCACTCCCTAGTTTCCTTGAACTTCTTGTTCCTCTCAACCCTCGCAACATGCCTCACACAAAAGAAAAAGCAACGAAAAAAATTTCGCTGCTTTTATTAATGCCTAGCAACGCCCTACTCTCACGGGAAACCCATTATCATCAGCGCTGAAGAGCTTAACTTCCGTGTTCGGCATGGGAACGGGTGTGACCTCTTCGCTATCGTCACTAGACAATTGTATGCAATTGTTCTCCAACATAACTTGTTGAATCTTGATTACAGTACATATCATACTAAAGGATGTTAAAAAATTCAACCTTTTTTTATAAGTAAAAATCAATCGCTGCCCAAACGTAGTATCCTGTTACATATGTGACGAGAATGAGCAATGCGATAATCACAATCTTTGCAAATAGTCCCTGTTTCTTTTGATTTTTCTGTTCCACTTTTTTCCCTGCCTTTTCCCTTTAAAGGTTTACTTCAAGCATACCATAGTTATTATTTCATCTTAAACCAAACTTCTTACAATTTATACAAAGAATTTTGTTGATATGAAGAACCGATACAATCGATCATAAAGAGGGCATGTATAATGCCCTCAAAAATAGATTAGTTTGCCAAGAATATGAAATAAAGCAGAAATATGACAAAAAATCCGTACATGACAGGATGAATTTCTTTGGTACGACCTTTTGCAATCATCGTAATCGGATAAAAGAGAAAACCAACAGCAATTCCTGTTGCAATACTATAGCCTAGCGGCATCATTAATACAGTAAAGAAAGCAGGAACTGCAATTTCAAATCGATCCCACTCAATATTTTTCAACGAGGATACCATCATAATACCAACAATTATTAGTGCTGGAGCTGTAACGGATGGCGTAACGATCGCAAGTAACGGCGAGAAAAACAGTGCTAGTAAAAATAAAATTGCCGTAACGACAGATGCAAACCCAGACCGTGCACCTGCAGCCACCCCTGAAGCGGATTCGACGAATGATGTCGTCGTTGACGTCCCAAGAGCCGCACCGACAACCGTTGCTGATGAATCCGCGAATAACGCTTTTCCAGCACGCGGAAGCTTATTATCCTTTAAAAGCCCTGCTTGGTTCGCAACCGCGACAAGCGTTCCTGCTGTATCAAAAAAGTCTACGAATAGAAACGTTAAAATAACAACGAGCATCTCAATTGTAAAGATGTCACCAAGATGAGAAAAAGCTACACCAAACGTTGGCGCTAATGACGGAACAGATCCGACAATTGCATCAGGTTTATCAATAACTCCAAAAATAATCCCAACGAGAGCAGTTACGATCATCCCGAGGAAAACACCACTTTTAATTCCTAGGACGAGGAAAATCACAGTTATTGCTACACCAAAAATAGCGAGTAACGTTGCGCCGCTCGTTAAATCACCGAGACCGACGAGCACTGCTTCATCACTAATAATGATACCCGCATTTTGAAAGCCAACAAATGCGATAAATAAACCAATCCCTGCACCGATCGCATATTTTAATTGCGCCGGAATTGCATTGATTACTTTTTCACGAACACCACTTAATGTTAAAAAGATAAAAATGATTCCTGAGACGAGAACACCTGCTAATGCTGTTTCCCAAGGGATCCCCATCGTAAGTACAACAGTAAATGCGAAAAACGCATTCAATCCCATGCCAGGCGCCAATGCAATTGGATATCTTGCGATAATTCCCATAAACAATGTACCGACTGCCGCAGCAATTGCTGTTGCTGTAAAGACTGCGCCTTTATCCATACCTGTTCCTTCTGGTAAATCAGGTATCGTTTCTAAAGATAAAATTGACGGGTTCACGAAAAGAATGTAAGCCATCGCTAAAAACGTCGTAACCCCACCGACGATTTCGCGGCGGTAGTTCGTACCTAGCTCATCAAACATAAAAAAGCGTTTCATCATGTTCCTCCTTAATATTGTGTTCAAATAAAGTAGAATTATTATCCGCACCCTATTGAACATTCAATTAAATTAAAAAAGCACCCCTTACAAGCTATTTAGGAGTGCAGAATACAATGAATAAGGAAAGAAGATAGAAATTTCTTCTTTGCATTTCAATCATCGTAGTCAAGCAATTTACGGTAGCTTGGTAGAAACTTTCAGGCCATATTCCTGAGATTATACGACGAACTTACTATCTTTTTGTCGAATTTAATTTTAACAAGCCCCAATTTGAGTGTCAATAAAAACACGAACATTGTTATTTAATTTTAAGTTAATTTTCGGTCTTTTTTGGGGTGTTTTCCATTTTTCACTTTTAAACCTTTTTTATCAAGGATGGTTGTTATCTTACCTTTAATTGCATTGCAAATCTGACAGTCTATTCATTGAAAAAATTTGCTCTTCCATTAGCCATCACATTTACTTTCGGGTACCTAATCTATCATCCCTAGTTTCAAAAAACAGGAAATTTCACCCTTAGTCTCAACCACTATATGCAATGACTCCTGAAAATTTAAACGTCATTAGTTTCTTAGTAATCCTAAGCCTAAGAGATAAACTTAGTTAACATAAAAGTGTTCAAAATCTAAATAAATAGAAGGGAGAAATTTTAATGAAACAGTTGACTCTATTGTTTATTATCGTTACTCTGTTTTTATTCGGACCTTTATTAGAGAAATATTTAACTCCAATTCTTATAAATTTCCATTAGTATCGTTGAAAATTACATGTTGCGTATCACTTTTTTATAACAGCACTAGATTATATTTTTAAAAATCGAATAAACTAGTTTGGAGGAGACTGTTTGAGTCAAACGGTAAATGCTTATTTACAAATCACGTTGGCAATGGCAATAGTTGGTAGTTCAGTAGTGGCTGGGAAATTGATTGTATCAAGTTTTCCTGTTTTTTTAGCATCAGAGTTAAGGTTTGTAGTTGCAACAATTATTTTAATTCCCATCTTATTAATTAGAGAAAATCGTTTTCCATCTATAAAATTGAAAGATTTTATTATTCTTTTTATACAGGCATTAGCTGGAGTGTTTTTATTTAATATATTTATGCTTTATGGATTAAAATTTACGACAGCTATTAAAGCGGGAATTATTACTAGTACCCTTCCAGCTTTTGTAGGCGTTGCTTCTTATTTATTTTTGAAAGAAAAGTTGTCATTTAGAAAAATAGTAGGTATTATATTGGCTGTTTTAGGTGTATTATCAATTAATATTGTAGGTGGGGCATCCCAGAATATTAATTCATTGTACGGAAACTTTTTAATATTTGGAGCAGTAATCGGAGAAACACTTTTTATCACTTTAGGAAAGTATGTTTCTGATAGAATGTCTCCACTTACAATTTCAACAATGATGAGTGTTTTTGGAGTTATTATGTTTTTTCCCTTTGCGGTTTATGAAGCAAAACACTTTGATTTTTCATCTGTACATTTATTTGATTGGATGAATATTTTATATTTTGGAATCGTAGTAACTGTACTTGCTTTTCTGTTAATGTATGAGGGATTATCAAAAATCCAAGCAAGTTCAGCAGGCGTATTTACAAGTGTTTTACCAGTTAGTGCAGTATTACTATCCTTTATCGTTTTAAAAGAGGCAATTTTACTATCGCACATATTAGGTATTCTATTAGTAATTATATCAATTTTACTGATTTCAAAAGATACTTCAGTGAATAATACATAAAAGCAATTTACGATTTTTCAGTACCATCAAGAATTTTGTGTAAGTCAGTAGGGATCTTTCTAGAACTGTCAATATAATGTTGCTTAAGCAAGCTTATCAACTATATAAAAAAAGTTAAAAGTTCTTTCAAGAGCGAAGTGCATTACGAGTCCCTTTGACAGGTTCTTCGAATTTTTTAACATGTATTAACGTTGCTTATACCCTGAACATGTCTTGTAAACACTTGCAAAACCACGAAGTTTTCATTCAGACCATTTCTCATTGATGCCTTAAACGGTTAGATAGACAATTTTCTCAGCAGCTTTAATGTCTGGCAAACCGTTCATTAGTCTTAGTCTTTAGCGAATCTCTTTAACTGTTCGCTCTATCTAATTCGTCGTATAAATGACACTTCGAATCGAGAATGGATTTTTTAAAAACGTAAGCAATACAGGCAGATCATTCTTCCAAGAGGACGCTTCTCTTGGATACTTCTATACTCGATGACATAATAAGTAGGGTTCTCATTTCTATGGGATGTGGACAATTCTGAGGATACCCTACCAATTTTTTTATTGAAGAGACCTTTACACAAAGTATTTTACGTAATCTTTAAGACATTCCAATAGAATCTCTATTATTAGTATAGTAAAAATCAACAGAACAAGTCACAAAGAGATACGAGCTATTTTAGGAACAAATTGAGTAGCTTCATCCGTTTAGAAACGAGTGAAGATACACAGATTAAATTATTTAAGACTAAATATCAAAGTGTGCCACGATCAATAGATCAGTCCTAAAAACCCTATAAAGTTTACAGCGATTGATCAGCATACCGTTCATGAAAGAGAAATCATCGAAACCAAAATGATAGACACGAATGCGATCAAAAGTTTCACGAAAAATTTTGTGAAAGACTACTATACTTGGCAAAACGAAAAAGATTCCATTGAACAACGCGCGGAAAAGATAAATGACTACTTGACAGAAGAATTGCAAGCTTTAAATGTAGATACCGTAAGAAACGATATTTCGACCAGTTCCAGTGTAGGTAATATAAACATTTGGTCGGTATTACAGGGTGATGAAGATACCTATGCGGTTGTTTTTTCGGTAGAACAAAAAATCACAGAAGGTAAAAATAGCCAATGAATTCGTTCCACCTATCGAATTTTACTTCATCAAGATAAGTTAGGGAACTTGGTGATTATTCAAAATCCTACCTTATGGAGCATACCGAATAGATCAGATTATGAACCACAACAACCTGAAAACAATGGAACAGTTGATTCTGATACGGTGCAAGAAGTGACAGAGTTTTTGGAGACATTTTTTACGTTTTATCCGACTGCCACAGATAAAGAACTTGCTTATTATGTGAAAAAAAATGCCTTACCACCGATCGGTAAGGATTATTTATTTTCAGAGCTTGTCCATCCAGTATTTCAGACAGTAGATCATCAAATAAAAGTATGGGTAACTGTTAAATATATTGACGAAGCGACAAAAGCCACACAGTTTTCACAATATATACTCACGTTAGAAAAAGATACAAATTGGATGGTTATTAAATAATAAATCAATATAGCTTCATTTAAAAATGACATGGTTTTAAATAATATGTGTAATATTTTACTCGGGGATATTTCGGATATATTTTCCTAGCAAAAAAAGAGAAGGCACTCTATCATAAAATGTATGCTTTGCAGGCAAATACATTATGAAAAGAGGCCTTCTCGTGGAACATATTATACCAAGAATTTATGAATTATTAAAGGAAACAAACAACTTAATCGAATTTGAGGAACAACTTCAGATACTAATGCATGAAACCTTTTCTTCACTTGTTGGCGAAGTGTTCAGTCAAGTAAATCAAGTAATCAAAGAACAGAAACAAGATGAAAATTGGAAAGTAGAAAGAAATGATGAAAAAGGAATTCAGTTTATCTTTGGAGAAGTCCGTTATAACCGCACGCTTATGTACGATAAAAATGGCGATCCTAGATATCCTTTAGATGAGTGGTTGGGGTTTAGGAAACGTCAAAGGCATAGCCCACTAGTTGAGGTTAAAGTGGCAGAGTTGGCTAGTAAAAGTGATTATCGTGAATCAGCACGTATTTTAAAAGAGTGGACAGCGGTAGATCTAAGTCATACAACGGTTGGTAGTATTTTGAGACGTGTGGGAAAAACACAAGCAGATGCAGATAAGGAAATGGTTACAAGCATTTAGTTCGTATGAATATTCATTGGAACATACACAAATTATTTCAAATAGTGATGGTGGTGCAGGATATTCCAGTGATAAGTTTAAGGAAGCTTATTCTCAGGCTGAACAACCTCTTATACATCAATTAGATGCTTATCATATCGGTCAAGCGTTAAATCGTACCTTTGGTTGGAAAAAGAATAAATATAAACAGACGGTCAAAAAAGCGATTAAATCTTATAATATGGAAGAGTTTAAGTTATGGCTTGATACATATGAAAGCACATTGGAAGATGAGAAAAAGATTGAAAAAGTAAATGAGTTTCGTACATATATCCTAAACCATTGGGAGTTTGTTCGTGATTGGCGTGAAAGAATAGATCATTCACCAGAAGACGCAAGAAGGCTAGGAGCAATGGAATCCAATCAAAGACATATTTCTTTTCGCATGAAAAAAAGAGGCATGCATTGGAGTGAGGAAGGTGCTGAAGCAATGGTGAAGGTAAAACAAGGCATTTTGAATAGGACTCTTAGAGAAGTCTATTTAGCATCGCAAAAAAGAAGCAAAAGAAAACAATGTGCCATTAAGAAATCAATTCGTATGTCAGACATATTGCGTCAACAAACACGTCCCTCAATTGGTGCAAAACAGGGTACAATAAGTGTTAATGCAGCTCATTCATCTGCGATAGGAAGATTGTATAAGTTAATCAGTTAGTCACCTAGTCATTTGCGTTAGGTTCTTGCTTTTTAGAACGTAACGTAAATGACTAGGGTAGCAAGCGATAGCGCGGTAGCTGGAATAAGCGTACAAAAATAGAGTCCTGGAAATATTGGTGTAATAACACGACCGAGAAAAACTTGACACATACTCAAAATTGTTTTTCATTGAAATTATCTATAGATAATGCTACAGTATATACTGTATTTATTAAACTAAGGAGGGTTGTTGAAAATTATGAGTGGAATTATTATTTCCGTGCTTTGAACTGGTAATTTAATACGTTCGAAGGCTCTGTTTTCGCTTACAGAGTAAACGGGATAAGTCTGCTCATTTTTAACAATCTTCATTAAAATATTTTGTTAATAAAAGGAAAGACTGACTATTCAATCTTTCCTTTTATAATGTTTGAGTAATTGATTTAGCTTTTTAAACTAAAGAAAGCTTTTTTTGCTGTTTAGTTTTTTAAATATGCACAATTTCTTTTTGTCTTACGCAATATAATTGATTCCGTTTACTGGAAGCCACAGACGCCTATGTCTGTGGTTTTTTTGCGTTCAGAGCCGAAAAGTCAAATTAAGAAAGGAAAGCTTGAATAATGACAAAAAGAAGGAAAAAGTGTCAAAACAGAAAATTTAGCAATGGAAATCCTCCCAACTTTAGCGGACAACATCTGATTCATAACAAAAGCTTGATAAAAGATATTGTAAACATTGCTCACATTTCAGAGGGTGATCTTGTATTAGAATTGGGAGCTGGTAAAGGAGCAATTACTAACGTTTTAAGTAATCGAGCAAGAAAGGTTCTCGCTGTTGAATACGACCAAAAGTTTATAAAGAAATTACAACAACTTGAAATGAAAAACACAGTGATAATCCAGCAAGACATTTTAAAAATTTCGTTACCCCGAGAGCCTTTTGTAGTTGTTTCGAATATTCCATATGCCATTACAACACCGATTATGAAAATGCTTCTTAATAAACCTTCAAGCGGTGTTCAAAGGGGAGTTATTGTAATGGAAAAAGGAGCAGCCAAAAGATTCACGTCAAATTTTGTGAAAGATCCATATATAATTGCTTGGAGAATGTGGTTTGATATTCGGTATGTTAAAGGGATTTCAAGAAAGAATTTCTCTCCACCACCAAGAGTTGATTCCGCAATGATTACAATAAATAGAAAAGCTAAACCGATTGTACCGTATAATGATTATTTAATCTTTTGGGGTTTGGTCGATTATGTGCTGAAAAATCCCCAATTGTCTATTGATTTAGCATTAAGAGGTGTATTTACACCACCTCAAATTAAGCATTTAAAAAGGGGTCTTCGAATAAAGAATGAGGTTACGGTTGCGAATTTATCAGAACAGCAATGGGGATTTATATTTGAAACAATGGAGAAACATGTTCCAAAAATCAAATGGCCAAAGATAAAAAAAGCTAAGTTAAACCATTTTTGAAGTTTTTTCTAAAAAGTTGACGGCTTCTAGGAGGTAGTCGTCATGCAATATATTATTAGTCAACAGTGTTTGTTTTCTAACAAATATTTTCGTTTACCTTAGACAAAACGCTTATATACGTATTTTTTTAGAGCATATAGAACGAATAATTACAACACATAAGCAGATTGAACAATCTATTTATGTGTTTTTTGTTAATGAAAAAGATTTATAAGTTTTTTACTAAAAATGCAACAAACATCCCTTTCGCGTCGGGACTAATTACAAAGGGAGACAAAAGAGCATCGCTCACTTCTCTTCATCACAAAAAGGGGTGAGAAAAATGAGACCAACTTCTTTTCAAACTACCATAGAAAACCAGTTTGATTACATTTGTAAGCGTGCGATAGAAGATGAACGGAAAGATTATCTCAAATATCTATCAAGAATTTCAAAACAAGAAGTTTCCTTCTCTAATGCAGGAGAACATCTTGTCAATCAGTTTTCTACTATTGATTCCTACACAAAAACATACGCTAGCATATGCTATTGAACGCTATGCCAAGTTGGCCGGCATTCATCGTATCAGAATTCATGGATTACATCACTCTCATGCTTCGTTACTTATAAGTATGGGAGAAAACCCACTCATCATTAAAGACCGTTTAGGACATGAAGACATCGAAACGACTTTAGGAACATACGGACATCTTTATCCTAATAGTAACTTTGAAGTGGCTAACAAACTAAATGGAATCATAACATTCAGGCAAGCAGAACAAAACTATGATTCCTCACCGAAAAATCAATTCACTGTAGACTATTTAAGAAAGCAAAAACAAAAAGTGCAATAAAAGTGCAATGGAAAATTAAAAAGAGCCAAAAACCCTTGATACACAAAGGTTTCTAGCTCTCCGACAACTACTCCCACTCTATGGTCGCTGGTGGTTTTGTCGTAATATCATAAACGACACGATTGACATGAAGAACTTCTTTCACAATTCGCTCAGAAATTTTCTCCAAAACATCAAACGGGATTCGCGCCCAATTTGATGTCATTCCATCCGTTGAATGAACGGCACGTATGCCTACCGTATAATCATACGTCCGGGCTAAATCGGTCATGCCAACACTACGAATATTTGTAAGTACGGTAAAATATTGCCAAATCTTTCGTTCAAGTCCAGCATTTTTTATTTCTTCACGTAAAATCGCATCGGATTCACGTACAATTTCTAGCTTTTCTTCGGTAATATCCCCGATAATTCGGATTCCTAAACCTGGACCAGGAAATGGTTGGCGCCATACGAGCTCTTCGGAAATGCCGAGTTCGAGACCAACTTGTCTCACTTCATCTTTGTACAATGTTTTTAAAGGTTCAAGTAATTTCAATTTCATTCGCTCTGGAAGTCCACCGACATTATGGTGTGACTTTACAAGCTTCGCATCACCTGCCCCACTTTCAACAACGTCAGCATAAATCGTTCCTTGAGCTAAAAAATCAATGTTCTCAAGTTTATTCGCCTCTTCTTCAAACACGTAAATAAACTCATTCCCGATTATTTTCCGTTTTTCCTCCGGATCAGTTACACCACGAAGTTTATTTAAAAAGCGTGTTTGTGCATCAACTTTAATAATATTCATTTCAAGCTGTCCGTGAAATAGTTTCATGACACTGTCCGCTTCATTTTTACGAAGCAATCCATGGTCAACGAAAATACAAGTGAGTTGGTCACCAATCGCCTTATGAATTAAAGCTGCGGCTACGGATGAATCAACGCCACCACTTAAAGCACAAATCACTTTCTTATCCCCGACTGTTTCACGTATATTTTTCAATTCAGTTTCAATAAATTGCCTAACATTACGCATTCATTCCACCTCTTCTACGATTCGTTCATAATGCGTTTATTCTATCAATGGCTACAGATACGGTCAATATGAGAGCTTATTTATGACAATTTGCCAATGTTTTTGTAAATCATTGTTTCGTACAGTTTGAGCTTGATTTGAATATACGTTTTCTTCATACGCTTTCGTCAAAATCAACATGCTGTCAATCGCCAGTTTTTCATCAACTTCTTGCGCAAATTCACGCAATGTTTGTTCTCGCTTACGTGAAAAACGATAGACATTTAATAACCAAAGCAATTTCGTATACCATTCGTCAAAATGAATATCGAACGATTTATTTGCAAGCCGATACAACACCCATCGCTTCGCAATTCGGCGATGCGATTTAATTACGATAAAAACAACACTTGCGACACCGATTAAACTAATAATAAGCCATTTTACATTTAGTTTTAAGAAAAACGGCGATGTCATTTGCTTCGTTGTTTCATTTTTTTCATCCATTTGATTCTGTTCATTGCGTTCGCGTTGCCCCGTTTCTTGTTCTGAAACAGTGCTTTCATCATTAAGTGTTGATACGAATTGAAATGGATTCACAAATCCTCTCGTCGGTTCAAACGGAACCCATCCAGAACCTGGGAAATACGCTTCTACCCATGAATGAGCATTTTCATTTGTAATTAAATGTCGACGCTTGCCATCACCGAGCATTTCTTGAAATTCTCCACCCGTAAATCCTTTCACCCATCTTGCCGGGATGCCAATACTTCTTAGCATGACAACCATCGAAGACGAGAAGTTATCACAATAGCCTTGTTTCGTCTCGAATAAAAATTGATCGACGTAATCATCGTCACGACCTGGTATCGCCACATTTCTCGTTTCATACGCGTATCCATTACCGGTAAAATAAAACTCAATCGCTTTCGCTTTTTCATAAGCAGTCTCAAAATCTTTCGTCACCTCTTCAGCAAGATTTTTCACACGATCCGGCAATGAATCTGGCAACTGTAAATAGTATCGTTCAATATTTGACGGATACGAGTGACGATCACTGCTTTTCAACTCTTCAATTGAAAAAATCGGGTACTCATATTCAAAAGAATAATTTTGAACGACTTCAGTTTGTGTCGATACTTGACCTGTAAGCGTATTTTCAAACAACGGAAGTGCGCTTCCGTTCACAACAATATCTGTCGGCTGTCCTTCATAAAAAAGAAAAGAAAATTGTTGAAATCGAGTCATTTCAATCATTGCTTCTTTCTCATCAAGTCTCACATTTTCTTCATATAATGGTGTTGACAGTTCACCTGTAAATGGTTGCAAAACACCGTTCGATGCTTCCCAACCTTTTCCAGTATAAAAATCTTTCGTCTCTGCACGCCAATAATGAACCGTTTCGATGTCCGCATAAAAAACTGGAGTCGTGTCTAGCTGAAACGGACCTCCAAGCTGTTCGTCATCTTCACCATAGCCAAGCTTTTTTATCGGACTTGTCATTGTTTCTTCATTATCAAAACCTGTTGCTCCTTTTAAAAAAGGAACCGGATCTGCCCATTGTGGTTCAGATTTCGGAGCGGTTATACCGATAATTAAAGCAGATACAATCATAATAAACACGAACGCAATCCACGAAAAAGGAATTTGCGTGCGTCCGTAAAATCCTTCGCGTTCATTAATTTTTACGACTTGAAGCATACCGATTAACACAAAGCCGATAACAACAACTCGAATGATCGCTAATGAAGCGTCGTACGGTGTAAACGTATCGATAACGGTTACGTACACGACAGTCATAAAAATAAACGGAAATACATTTCGCCGTTGCAGAAGCCATTGCCGCATTAAATAACCGACTAAACAAAAAAGAAGCAAAAATAAAAACGTCCGCGCAACATCGCTAATCTCATAAAATTGTCCTGATAAAAGTGCTTGGACAAGATGAACAATATGTGAAAAAAACACTACGATCCATTGCAGATCAAAAATCGATTGCTCGAAATGAGCAGAATGAATGATAAATAGTATACTAACGACATAGAGCGGAATGGAAATAATGGCGGTAATATGAACATACGAAAACAAGAAAACGAGCGCAGAAAACAAAATTAAAAGTGATACCGATGCAGCAGGAATAACCTCATGAAGCGGGCGCAGCCATTCCCAAAATAACAAAAGTCCAAGACAAAATAAGACAAGTGAATAAAGATTAAGATGCTCGCTTTTTACAATCTTCATGTTCCGTCACTCGCCTTTCTTTTTCAATACTGTATGTACGACTGCCCCTGTTGCTTGTATCTGTCGCAAGATGGGAAGTTCGTTGTTCATATCACGCATTACATAATAGAAATCAACATGAGTGTGTTGACTCGCTAATCGATTCAATAGCTTTAAGAGCTCATCAGAAACATATGCGGATATGAAAACGACGCGAACCCTTTTTTGGTCGTGCATAAGAACACTTTTTACAAATTCAGCAAAAGATGTCTCTCGCTTCGCTTCTACTTTGGCCAACATTTTGTAAACATGGTGACCGTTCCGTTCGTCAACTCCATGTTTCATTTTTGAAAATCCTGCGATTACAAAAGGATGTCCGCTTCGTTCAATGACGGAAACGAGCGATGCAGTTACAGTGACCACTTTCTCGAACAGATCGAGATCCGTTGCCGTATAGCTATCTTTACTGTCGTCCAAAAATAGAAGCGTCTCTTCTGTTACACGTTGTTCAAACTGTTTGGTCACTAATTTATTTCTTTTCGCTGTCGTTTTCCAATCGATCCATGTTAACCGATCACCGGGAACATAGTCACGAATCCCAACAACAGTCGACACATCTTGAACCCTATTTTTTGAAAGAAAAGTATTTCCGCTAACTCCTCGACTACTAGACTTCCAGTTTATCGTTTCAATTCGCGGATAGACTAATAACGTTTGTTCAAGATCATATTCGACTTGTTTCTGAATAAAGCCAAATAAATCCCCCGTTTTAACGATAACCCCACTAAACGTGTGTTCTCCTCGCGGCAATGAAGGGAGCGTGTACGTATACGTCATATTGCGCTTAAAGAGAGGAAAAAAAATCGCTTTAGCACTTGATTTATTAGCAAGTTGACTGTTTAACTTCTCTGAAAACTGTTCTTTAATAATAAGGTAAAACAAAGGGAAAAAAGATTTTTTTATTTCGATCGTCACTTGTAGCGACTGTCCCGCTTGCTTCGGTTCAACCGGGAAAATTCGTTTCAACTTAATCGTTTTTAATGGAAAAATTCCGATCACAAAAGCGTACATGATAAGTGGAACAACACTGTAAAAAAGAAACCAACTGACAAACCCGCCTTGAAACATGGCATAAGCATACATCATTACAATTAAAACGATGGAAAACAACCACTTTATCGTTCGCTTCACAATCAAAATTTTGACCTCTTTACAGGAACTGCTATTTTTTCACATAACTCGCGAATGATATCGACTGCCTGTTTTCCTGCGAATATCGCTTCTTGACTCATCATCATTCGATGCGAGCAAACGAATGGAGCTAAATATTTAACATCATCTGGTATGACGTAATCACGCCCCCGAATGTACGCATAACTTTTCACCGCACTCAGCAAAAGCAATGTTCCACGCGGACTTACACCGAGCGAAATAAACGGATGGTGCCTCGTTTCATTCACTAATTCGACGATATATCGTTTCACTTCTGGTTCGACAAACACATCCTTCACTTCTTTTTGCATTTGAACAAGTTCAGACAGAGAAATGACAGGTTCAACTTCATCGAAAGGTTCACTTTTTTCAAAGCGATTTAATACTTCAAGTTCTTCTTCTTCACTTGGATAACCGATGTCGAGCTTTAAAAGAAAACGGTCAAGTTGAGCTTCTGGGAGCGGATACGTTCCTTCATATTCAATTGGATTTTGCGTTGCCATCACAAAAAACGGAGAGTACAACTCATGCGTCGTTCCGTCAACCGTTACATTACCTTCTTCCATCCCTTCAAGTAATGCAGACTGCGTCTTCGGCGATGTACGATTAATTTCGTCTGCTAAAATGATATGTCCCATTAGAGGACCTTCCTTATATATGAAAGCTTGCTCTTTTTCATTATAAATTGAAAGACCTGTTAAATCAGAAGGCAACAAATCTGGTGTAAACTGAATCCGACTAAACTCAGCACTGACCGATTTCGCTATTGTCTTTACAAGCAACGTCTTTCCGACCCCAGGCACATCTTCTAGCAAAACATGCCCTTCAGCTAAAAGTGCTGTCAAACTTAATTCAATCGGTTCACGTTTTCCGACAATAACCTTTTCAACATTCGTTATTATTTTTTCGATTAACGGATGATTTGACTCGAAAGCAAAACTATAGCTCACGATTTTTCCCCCTGTCTCAATAAGCAAGCGTACTTTATTATTAAACTAGTATAACAAAAATAATGTCTAAACGGTTGGAACGTAAATATCCATTTACTAATGATCATCGTTTCAATGACTAAAAAGTAGAGTTGAAAAAAGTTGCCATAATGATAAGATGAAACGACAAAATGCCCGTTGCATTTATCTATTTCCCAGGAAATATTACAAATTACCCTTATGAGTCGACGGCAATCATACAACATTTCAACAAAATAACGTACGTCTTTTAAATGCTAAAAAATTTCATTACCATAATGTGTCATTCATATAAAGAAAACCGTCTCCTTTTTTTAGGAAACGGTTTGTTGTTCATTACATCTTTAAGCTGTCGTTTTCTTTTTTCTGTTGTTCTTGACGATATGCCGCCTTGTCTGCTCGTTTAAATTCACTCGTATAAAGGACTTTCTGTGTTGAACTTAACCCATTGTACTTTTCTTTAAACATTTCATGTGGTCGCTCTTTCCCTTTCATCACATTCGCTCCTTTCGAATTTGAAATTAGTCTTTCCTTTCGAAAAGCTTTTCAAACATTTTAAGCGAACATCCCTACTACCCCTCATCGAAAAATTAAGCTTAATTTATTGAAAATATGACATCACACCTCTACAATGTTATGTATACTGAACGACATCGGAGGTAGAAATGATGAAAAAACTTGAGTCAATGGAACAATTTGAGCAATTAAAAAACAATGGGAAGCATATTTTTCTTTTTTCGGCAGATTGGTGCCCTGATTGCCGTGTCATTGAACCTTTTATGCCTGAAGTTGTAGAAAAATACTCTGACTATGAGTTTGTATTCGTTGACAGAGATAAATTTATCGATCTATGTAAAGAATTAGATATTTTCGGAATTCCTAGCTTTATCGGCTTTGAAGAGGGAAAAGAACTTGGACGCTTCGTAAGCAAAGAGCGAAAAACAAAACAAGAGATTGAAGATTTCATTCAGTCACTTTCTGCATAAGCGATAAAAACAGCATTCATGCTGTTTTTTTATTTCATTTTGTTCATATTTGACACGAATGCAATCATACAAATGATCGGGTTTTTTATCGTTTGTCGCAACGTTATGCTGTACCGCTCTCCATTCACTAATGTATTGCCTAATACTAAGCATGCAGAAGGGGGCAAATTCGGATCTCTTTTTGTTCTTGCAATTTTGCACCAAACTATCTCGGAAACAAAGGAATTTTAAATCATAATCTTTTTTAATCCTACCTATTATTTTAGACTTTTCGATATGAGATGCAAAATGGCAGTGAAATGATTGCGGGTCTCATTCACAATGGTCGATATATAAATGAACAAATCGGTTTCACGTTTGACGTACCTCATGACTCGGAGGATTTCATGACGGCTGAAATTGGCAACTGGTCGAGCGGAAACCCTCGTGTTGATTATACGATCGACTTTTTCTATACACCAGATAAATCGATTAAACAAAATGTGTTTAGTCTTATCGTGTTGAACGGTATGATTGTAAAGCAAGATAGGGATGATGAAATGTGGTACATTAGCGCGTTTGAAGGAAAAACGTATGCTCATGTAACTGCTGGAGAACCTTCTGAAGAACTATTACAACCCCAACATCGTGCTAAGTTAGAAATCGTACAAAAAATGATATATGAAGATTTACCATTGGCACTGCAAACAATAAAACGAATAAAGTAAAACTAGTCCCAGTCATTCACACTGGTACGGGGAAAACATCGAACGCTATGACAGGCGGTCGACACGTTATTAAGTAATGGAGAGTGACAAAAATGCAAGCGACACGCAAAATTATTCACGTTGATATGGATGCGTTTTTCGCTGCTGTCGAGCAAAGGGACGATCCAAAATTAAAAGGGAAACCTGTCATCGTCGGTGGGCTTCCGAATTCCCGAGGTGTCGTCGCAACGTGTTCCTATGAAGCTCGCAAATACGGCATTCATTCCGCCATGCCGTCATCGATTGCAAAACGAAAATGCCCGCACGCCATTTTTATTAAAACAAACATGGAAAAATATCGTGCAGTTTCAAAACAAATTATGCAAATTTTTCTATCGTTTACCGATCTTGTCGAGCCCCTTGCCCTCGATGAAGCATATTTGGACGTGACAGAAAATAAAGTGGGCATAAACTCAGCAACACTCATCGCAAAACAAATTAAAAAACGAATTTTTGCTGAAACGAAGTTAACCGCATCCGCTGGTGTTTCATACAATAAATTTTTAGCAAAGGTTGCTTCTGGCTATCAAAAACCGAACGGCCTAACAGTCGTTACGCCTGAAAATGCAGATGCGTTTATCGACAACATTCCAATCGGTGATTTCTTCGGCGTTGGAAAAGTGACAGAGGAGAAATTTCTTCAATTAGGTGTAAAAAACGGAAAAGATTTGCGCCAATTAAGTGAGGAGACACTTATTAGAGAATTTCAAGAACGAGGACGAACTCTTTACCAAAATGTTCGCGGGGTCGACGAACGGCGTGTCAATCCGAACCGAAAACGGAAATCTCTCGGAAAAGAAACGACGTTGCGAGAAAATATAAGTAACATTCATGACATGCTGCCCATCATCGAACGTTTATCAGAAAACGTTAGCGAAAGGTTACAAGCTCAACAACTCGTCGGAAAATGCATCGTCGTGAAAGTAAAGTTTGCTGATTTTTCTCAGCGAACTCGTCGAATGACACTCGACAATTATACGAATGACAAAACGACAATCTTTCACTATGCTGAAAAATTGCTACATGAATTTAACTTAGAAGATCAATCTGTTCGCTTGCTCGGTGTCACGACGACTGAACTAGCATCGGCACAAACAAGCAGAAGGAAAAAAGCAAATATTAAAGTGTACGAACAACTGAAACTGTTCTAAAAAACATTGATTTATCCAAAGTTTTGACGCTGATACCACAGCCGCATCTTGTACTTCGTTCATCGTTAATTGGTGACCCATACGTACCCAATAAAGTCTGACATTTGCATCCGCTGCTTCAAATAACGCTTAGAGTTCTCTTGATTCCTCAAGAGAACAAATAGGATCATTTTTCCTGCGCCAATGAAAATTTTCTTTTTCGGCTAAGTTAGACAGTTTGATTCCTTTTCGTGCCACCATTGGATGATGAAGAATGGCTCCTTCTAACGCATCTTCATTATGAAATAACAAACTTGCTAAGATGTTCGCGCCATTGGGGTAACCGATCGCAATCAAATTTTCGCGAGCAAATCCATACGTTTTTACCGCTTCATCAAGAAATTCGTTCGGTAAATCGAATCTTCTTCATCAAAAACCCCTTCTGCTAGCCTTTCGAAGAAGCGTGGTATACCATTTTCTAATACGTTGCCGCGAACGCTTAATATCGAAGCATCGTTATCGATGACTTCTGCTAGTGGGAGCATGCATATCTCGCTCATTTTCCCCTGTGCCATGAAGCAGTAACAACGTTCGTTTCCCGGAAACTTTTCCTTTTATAAATAAATGTTTCATCGTTATTCTCCTTCGTATATTATGTTTAGGCTTCATTATTTTCGCCTATTCCTCCTTACTTATTTACCTGAGTTTATGTCAACGACCTAACCATTACGTATCGAACAGAACGTACTAGCCTCAAACATCTTCACTTTTTCTGTTTAGATGTAATCTAAACGATAAATAGGAATCGTGAAAACGCCTTCTAAGCATTGGGTTTCATCAAACATTTCATGTACGAAAACTTGTTTGTTAAAGAACACTCTTTATCCGATAACGATAGGATCTACTAGTGCTTTTATTGAAGCGAGTATACTCAGTCCAGTTAAATAGCTCGTCTTCGGATTGCTAGGCATCGCCAAATTTTCAATTTCGACCGTACATGCTCCGAAGTCACCACGAACGTAAATCGTATGCTTATTTTTATCAATCGATGGATCTGCGATTACTTGTACTTTCGTCTCGTCAGTCCCTAAGCCCACCAATGACAAAATGATTGCGACGTTAACATTTTTTGGAAACTTATGAATCGCATCTGTCGCTCGTCCATTAAAAATCACTGTTTTTTCGGTCATTTCAACTTCTGTTAATGATGACGCGGGTTTCCTCGTCGTAATCGTTACCTCTTCCAGACCACCAGATAGCTTTGCCGCTTTTATAACATCGAGTCCACCGATCGCCCCCGAAGGCAAAATTAATTTCCGCATATTTTCCGAAGCCATTTGTTGTAATTCGCTATAAAAATTAGGATCAACGAACGCACCGATACTAAAGATAAGTAAATTTTTTTTTGTGATCATTCGCGGAGCATATTGTAAAACAACTTCACGATTAGCACATTCGACAACGACATCAATACCAGATTGCAGAAATTCATCAATATCTCGAAACGCATTCACATCGTACACCTTCTCAAATTTACGTCGCTACCGATTTTTCACGTTCATCAAAAATTGAAATAAATTCAATGGAGTCTAATGCATTTTCTATATTTATTTTTTAAGTAAAAATGTCCCGAGCGTACCACAACCGATTAAACCTAGTTTCATACGACTCACCTCTTAAAAATCGACATCGAGTAAAAATTCGAAGTTTTTTTGTAAAAGTGACGAAGGAACGCGCTTAAAAAGTGCATTTCTAGCGCGAATCGCAAAAGGATTTCCAAGTTGCACACCGAAACCAATTAGTCGAGACATCGTAATTATTTTTTTCGTTCGTTCTATACGTTTCTGTTCATACCGTTTCAAAGCAGCTTCTTCATCAAGAGATGAAAAACAATTGGCGAGCACAATCGCGTCCTCAATCGCTTGCCCTGCACCTTGCCCCATGTTCGGTGTCGTCGCATGAGCTGCATCACCCATTAAAATAATCCGCCCGTATACAAATTTTGAAAGTGGGCGAATATCTTCAATATCATGATGAAGTAGCTCACTATCCTCCGCTTTACGAATGAATTCCGAAACATATGGCGGAAATGCGGAAAAAAGGCGTGCGACATCTTCAACTTTATAATGTTGATATGTAGGATCTTTTCGTTTCGCATTCACACATGCAAACCAGTATAAACGGTTACCTTTTAATGTAGCGAGCCCAAAGCGCAACCCTTTACCCCAGATTTCTGTCGTCGTATGCTCACCATTCGGATGCTTTCCAGGCACGACACCTCGCCAGCATGTATACCCGGAATAACGTGGAGCTGAACCAGGTACAAGTTTTTGACGAATGTTCGAATGGATTCCGTCAGCCGCAATGACATAATCACCTTCATCAGACGATCCATCTTCAAAATGTACGACAACCTTTTTACCATCATCAATCATGTCCACACACGTCTTATTCAAATGAATTAGTTCCGGTCGCAGAGCATTAACGAGCGATTCATGAAGCTCTGCACGATGAATCGTAAGATTATTCACTTGATGTTTTTTGCTCATTTCCTTTAAGTCCATTTCGTTAAGAAACTGTCCACGCTCATCATAAAAATCTAAACGATCGAGACGATTCCCGAATTTTTCAACGGTCTTCCCAACGTCCGCTTCGTACAATGCTTGCAATGCGTTTGAGCCAACACCAATGCCAGTTCCGAGAGGTTTTAATGATGCCGCACTTTCATAGAGAGAAACAGAAAAGCCTTTTTTATCTAACATTAAGGCGGCTGCTGGACCACCAATGCCACCGCCAATCACTATAAATTTCATTTTCTTCCTCCTTTTGCTACGCCCCGTGTGAACTTACGGATAAAAACTGTTTTCCCCCCTTTTTGAGAGGAGATGAACTGAGGCTTTACATTGAGTGACAAGCTTTATAGGCTATAAAGCCTTACCACAACAATGATTACTGCGTCCCTGCTAAATAACTCGTACTTGTGGAGACCCAAAGCCAAGCTTTCTATATTGAAAAATTTTCACACCATTTTCGCCTCTGCTTTACTTCGTAGGATTTATCAAGTGCGATTGCAAATCACATGCCATATATTTTCAATCGAGCTTTTGACTCTACTCTACGACGCTTTAGATTGTGGTTTTCGCATAGACTCAAAGGCGCCCGAACCAAAAAACACGCCGCATAAAATGAACAAGAAGCCAATGACATGACAAAGAACGATCGGTTCTCCAAGAAAAAAGGCTGCTCCTGTTAAAGCAAATAACGTGTTCAAATTAACGAAAACAGCTGTTTCTGCTGGGCCGACTTGTTTAATTGCAAAATTATAAATCATATGTCCAGCCGCTGTACAAATGAGTGCACTGAACATAAAAAGAAGACCGAGCTTCCATGAAAATAGTGCCGTCACTTGCGTGAACTTTGCATTTTGAAAAAAGCTCACGATAAAAATAATGAGCGAACCGAATACGAGCATATAACCTGTAAGCAATCTTGGATCAAATGTCGGATTAAGTTTGCTAATTAAAATAAAGCTATACGCCTGCGCAAGCATCGAAATTAAAATCATCGCATCACCGATGGAAAAGACGGATAAGGCATCTGTTCCTGCAAGCGAGGTAATCATCATTCCTAGAAAACCAAGAATAAAACCAACAATTTTTAGACGCGAAAATGCTGTTTTCAATAGCAAAATCGAAAGCATTAACACGACGAGCGGATTCGCTCCTAATATAATCCCCGCATTGACACCAGATGTATTCGCTAGTCCAAGTGCAAGAAATATATGGTGCAAAATAACATTAAAAATCGCAATAAAACCAATCGTCACGAGTTCACGTTTCGTTGGCAAACGAAAAATGCTTAACAAGCGCGTCATGATGAGTACAGCGAGCCCCGCAGTAAAAATACGCAACGCCGTTAAAAAGACAGGGTCAACAGTTGTTACAAGTACTTTTAACGCTGAAACATTTAATCCCCATACGAGCATAACGAAAAATAGTAATCCATAAATCTTTTTCACCTGAGCTCCCAACTTTAATTTCACGAGTGATCTCCTTTTATTATACCGATTTAGCCAATAAAATAAAAAAAGGAAAAGGATTGTTTATCCTCTTCCCTCTTCTTTTATGCACTTTTCAACGTGTTTTCTGTGAACCATTTACCCATACGACTGTATATAATCATAAAGATAATCGCGATAATCATTCCTTTTAGAATGTTAAACGGCAAGACAGCAGTGACAACGAGTTGGCGGAGCGCGCTCGCTGACATCGGATCCCATCCGAGCAAAGCAATATAGGCAGGTAAAACAGCAAAGTAATTTAATAAACTCATAAACACGGCCATAAACAACGTTCCAACGATGAATGAAACGATTAAGCCTTTTTTCGCCTTTAAACGCTTATACACGTAATACGATGGTAAAACAAACGTGATTCCCGCTAGGAAGTTGGCAATATTTCCAATCGGAATTCCTGCTTCACTTCCGATAACAATATAATCAATAATATTTTTAAATAATTCTACGAGAATCGCTGCAACTGGACCAAACATAAGCGCTGCGATTAAAGCAGGAATGTCACTAAAATCAACCGTTAAATACGGCGGAAATGGTGGAATCGGAAACTTAATCAACATGAGTACGAACGCCAAACCACTCAACATTCCAATTGTTACAAAAGACTTAAGATTATACTTTTTCATAATCCTCTCTCCTTAAAGATTCATCCCTTACCAAGAAAAACGCGATCGCGTTTTTCTTAGGAATACAGAAGCCGGATTTGTGTACATTTGCGAATGAGCAAATTGCACTTTCCGATTCTTAGAAGAAAGGCAGACCTTGCTGTCGTATGCTTAGCTATACAATAAAAAACCCCCAAAGAAGATTCTTTGAGGGAGAAATGATCGGCATACTTAAAACGTGTCCATCATTAAAAAAGTGAACACAAGGCTACCTCCATCTTCTCCCATCCAGACTGTACTGTCGGCTTTGGATTCTCACCAAATCATGCACTAAAAGGCTCGCGGGCTAAGAAGTACATTTGACTTCAATACCGCCGGTCGGGAATTTCACCACGCCCCGAAGATGAATCGTTGTTAATATTCTTATTGTTTAATTTAAATTATAATGTATATTTTGTAAAAAGGGAAGGAAAAACGTTATAGAGTTTGTGTTAACCTTTTCTCCGTCTTGTGTAATAGCCATTACGCGTGCTTGTACGTTTATTGGATCGTTCATATTCATTCGCTTGAATGTACAATGTTCGCTGTTCATCCACTAGCTGATTAAAAACAGCGATATGATGCTTTTAGAAATACATATTTGACAGACTTGTCAATTAGGCTTTGTATTTCTTTTGTTTTCAATGTAAACATGTAGCTGGGTCATCTTGAGCTGCCTCCTAGTAAAGTTTTTATGGTTAAAAACATGTACCGTAAAGGCAATCAGATGGCCTATTCTTTTTAACACAATTATTTGGACTTTGTCCATTCATAAAACGTACATTTATATGTGTAATTTTAGTGAGCAAACCATACGGACGATCACTTCATGTTCTTTTGGTTGTTCAACCTTTTTCAACTCAAAAGTTAAAACGTCCAGGGGACGACCGAATTCGTGGAATATAATACATTTTGCATACAAAGTAATAAGGCTCCTTTCATCATTTGTAACATTCTTTTTCGGGAAGCTTCGCATAAAAATAGGGTCTCGCTGGGAAGCTCATGTTCACCCATGAATTGAACTCCCAGCGCCCCCAGTTGCGCTTCTCCCTCCACTATTCACTTTTACCTTTATTCTAACCCTAAATGACCACGAAACGTACTTGTTTCGTAGCCTTTTCTGAAAAGTCCTCTTTTTTGCATTTCAGGAATGACGAATTCAACAAAATCTTCTAAACTACCAGGTAATGTCGGTGGCATTAAGTTAAAGCCGTCAGCCACACCCGCTTCAAACCAAACTTCCATCTGATCGACAATTTCTTCAGCCGTACCAATCAATGTTAAATGACCGCCACCTGCACTTAAGTAACCAAGGAGTTCTCTTACTGTTGGGTCTGTGTCACGAATGATTTCCAATATTGTTTCATACCGTCCGATCGGGCCCGTGAACTCTTCTACTGGTGGCAATGGTGGTACTTTTTCATCGATCGCCCATTTCGAACAGTCTTGCTGCACAAAAATGCTTAACTGTTCTAACGCTGTTTCAAGCGGTAGTTTTGCATCAAGTGCTTGTTTTTTTGCAAGAGCCTCTTCACGTGTCCGACCGACATATGTAACTAAGCCGGGAAAGACTTTAATTTGACGTTTATGTACGTCACTTTGCTCCAGTTGATCGTCTAACTTCTGTCGGTATGCTTGCGCTTGTTTGATATTCCATGAGACTGAATAGACAGCATCAGCGTACTTTGCAGCTAAAGCGATCCCATATTGCGAAGCACCTGCCTGCATGCAGACAGGTCGCCCTTGCGGACTTTTTGGTGTCGTCGACGGTCCACGCACTTTAAAATAATCTCCCTCGTGATGAAACGGTTGAATGTTTTCAGGATTTATCAGTTTGCCTGTTTTGCGATCGTGGATAAAATCAGCGCGATCCCATGATAGAAACAATTTATTCATGAGTTCAGCAAATTCCGCTGCTTTTTTGTAACGTTCAGCGTGAGGTGGTAGCTTATCCAAACTATGATTCATTGCTTCGATATCCGTCATTGATGTCACGAGGTTCCAACCGACGCGCCCGTTTGTAATGTGATCGATACTGAGTAGTTGGCGTGCAGCTGTAAATGGGTTTGAAAATGTGCTTGAAATCGTGGAGACAAGGCCGACATGCTTTGTCACTTGCGAAATCGCCGTTAAATTAATAAGCGGATCATACCAAAACGCCGGCATCGCATTCGAATTAATCCCTTGAAACGATTGATTATCAGCAAAAAAGACCGCATCAAAGTAACCTCTTTCCGCGATTTGCGCCAACGACTGATAATATGCAATATCCCCAAGACGTTCAACACTTGAATCTGGCATCATCCAAGCGGCCTGATGGTGACCGCAACCATAAAGTAAGACACCGATATGCATCTGTTTTGCTTTTGTCATTTAAGTAACACCTCAAAATAATCTTTCTAGCGTTCCCTTGCCATTAGTTCATTGTTAAACCACCATCAACAGTAATGTTTTGTCCTGTAATTCCATTCGCTGCTTCCGAAGCTAAGAAAGCGACCATGTTCGCCACGTCTTGAGGGGTAGTAACTTTTTTCAATGGAGTTGATTGTGCGATTAAATCAAAAACTTCTGGTGTTGTCACGGCGCTTGCATCCGTCGTTTTTAACAGACCACCTGAAACGACATTCGCATTGATGCCATGTTGCCCAAGTTCTGCCGCGATGTTACGTGTAAAGCCAATTAAACCAGCTTTCGCAGTCGTATATTCATGATAAGGAACGACTGGATTTTGGAAAAGGTTCGTTCCGATGTTAATAATCGAGCCACTTTTACGTTCGATGAATTGTGGTAAAACGCTTTGAATGACGTGAAAAGCCGCTTTAATTGTTCCGTTTAATTGCCCTTCGTAATCTTCCCAAGCGAGTTCTGTGAAAGGTTTCTGTGCATTCGGATCAAATTTAAAATTCACTAAAGCGTTATTAACGACAACGTCAATTTTCCCGAAATGTTCTGTTGCTTTCGTTACTAATGCATCGACTTCTTCGCGATTTGTCACATCAGCTTGAATGGCAATCGCTTGCTCGTCGCCAATTTCTGAAACGAGTGCTTCCGCGCTATCTTTACTTTTGTAATAGTTTACGACAACATAGTGCCCTTGCTGTGCAACAGTCCTTGCAATCGCTGCCCCCAAACCTCTACTACTTCCTGTTACTAATACTGTTCTTACCACCAAAACCACTCCTTTATCATTGATATATAAAAAACGCAACCTTCCTAATCTAATCGGAAAGTTGCGTCATCCCAACAGCTACACATATAAAATAAGAAACGATGTTTCTTATCCTATATAGAAAAATTACACTTTCCTACGCTAGTCCTAACTAGTTCAGGTTCAGAGGGTTCGAGCAAATGCTCATCTCAGTTATTTAATAACACCCCTAGTGTTTCATAGATAATATGCAGTTTTCATAAAATCTCTGATAGAAGAATTATAGATTTATTTTTTCATATTATTTAGAGTCTATCACAAAGAGGGTATCATATCACATCTTCTTTTGCAAATTAATAACGGTTATTGTATGTGTCAAGTTATTCTCGGTTGTTCTTTTACACCAATATTTTCAGCACTCTATTTTTGTACGCTTTTTAGGCTA
>NZ_JBEUEL010000033.1:0-30702 GCF_041725775.1 Pueribacillus sp. YX66
ATGGAATCCGACAATTCCGAGGATACCCTACCTATTTTTTATTGAAAAGACCTTTACACAAAATATTTTACGTCATCTGACGTATCAATCGATAAAATTAAAAAGTTAAAAGAATTAGGTGTACGGATAAGCATTGATGATTTTGGGACAGGATATTCTTCATTGAATTATTTAAAGGAGCTGCCGATTGACAAATTGAAAATTGATCGTTCCTTTATTAAAGGTTTACATACGAATAAACAAGATAGTATGCTTGTGTCTACAATTATCTCGATTGCAAAAAATATGAAAGTCGAGGTTCTTGCCGAAGGTGTTGAAGATGTTGCACAGCTTAACATTTTACAGCAAAAACAATGTAATCACGTTCAAGGTTATTTGTTTAGTAAACCAGAAAAACCGGACTATATCACGCAAAACTTTAAAAGATTGCAGGAAAATGCAAGAAAATACTTCGCGAATTAACGATATCGTGCTAATGTTAGCAGGTAACATCAGTGGGCATGCTTGAGGTGCATAAATGAGAAATTCACATTTTAGAATACGATTATTTTTTATAATGATCGTGTTTGCGCTTGTCATCTCGACTGTAGGCGCAATGATTTCATATTATAAATTAAGACAACATGTAATGGAAAGTCATCAGTTTCAACTTGAGCATATTGAAGAAAGTGTAGAGTCATCTTTAAAGTCAATTGAAAAAGTATATTATTTTTTTGATAAAGATACTGAAGAGCGGATGGAAGCGAATTCCCAATATTTATTAGAACTCTATGCTAAAAATCAAAATTTCAATACGTGGGATTTTCAAGAATTAGAAGAGATTTTTAATATGGATGTGTATATTTTAAATCATAAAAATGTTGTCATTCATACGAGTTTTACTGAAGATCTCGGCCTTGATTTTGAAGCTTGCTGTCCAAAGTTTTCAAAAACACTTCATGAACGACGAGAATCAGGAAAGTTTTATTCTGATGGAGTTGATATTTCCCAAAATACGGGACAAATCAAAAAATTCAGCTATATCGGGACACCTGATAAAAAATATTTATTTGAGTTAGGGTACGCGTTACAAGATGGAGAAGTGTTTCAACAATTTGACTTTTTAATGGCGATTGAACAACTCGTAGAAAAGTATCCATCGATTGATGATATTCATGTCATTAATCCGGGTGGCTACTTTTTTGGTGAGCATGTGTCCAATATTGAACTTTCTGATGATCGGAAAAAAGCGTTTGAAAAAGCACTAAAAACTGGTGATACGACAGAAATTAAATTTGAAAAAGGTAAGGATCGAACGGTCTATCGTTATGTTCCGTACGTGTCGGATTACGATCAGGGAACGTCACAGCGAAAAGTAATTGAGATTACTTATAATGAAAAAGAGTTAGATGCGCTTCTAGATAAAACGAGGCAATCATTTATGTTGCAACTCGTTGCGATCATTATTGTGACGATTATCATTGCATCCCTCATTTCAAAATGGGTTTCAAGACCGATGTACCTAGCATATCACGATAGTTTAACAGGCTTAAAAAATCGCGCAGCATATGAGGAATTGTTACAAGAAAAGCGTAATGAAGATGATATGCTCGCCTATTTACTTCTTGATCTTGATAATTTCAAAGCGATTAACGATACGTACGGGCATGATGTTGGTGATGAGAAGTTGAAAAAGACAGCTCATGTCTTGAAACAGTTTGAGCAGGAAGGCGATGAAATTTTTCGATTAGGTGGGGATGAATTTGTCATTATCATTCCTTCTACGACCATTCATGAAACAGAGAGGCGAGCGAAGCAGCTGATTGAACGGATGAACAGAGCATTTTACAATAGCACCAAACAGAAGAATGAACCACAATTATCTTTAAGTATCGGCATCGCATTTGCACCTAAGCACGGTGACAATTACGATGAGCTCTATAAGAAAGCCGATATCGCGCTTTATACATCTAAAGAAAAAGGGAAAAATCAATATTGGATTTATGATGAAGAACAAGCTTGATACAACATTAGACTTGTTCTTTGTTTTTTAAGCTGTAAGTTGTGACGAGATCGAAACTTATTATAAATTTCACCAGTGTGTAAGAAAAGAGAATAGAAGTAAGGCGTAAGTCGATAATAATTGTGAGTGAGTTTCCTCTTGCTTATTTCGAAAGGAGACGTTAATTTATGTCATTATCAGAACAACAGCTACACGAATTTCAACTAACGCTTTTAAAGATGAAGAAAACGATCGAAAACCGACTTGATTCATCGAAAGAGTTCGGGTTAAAAGATGAATTGATTAAAGAATCGACCGGAGAATTATCAAATTATGATAATCATCCTGCTGATCACGCAACAGAATTATTTGAACGTGAAAAAGATCTCGCATTACGAGAACATTCGACACGTGAACTTGATGAAATTGAACGGGCATTAGCGAAAATTAAAGAAGGAACATATGGATTGTGTGAAGAGTGTAACAGGGAAATATCAGTTGAAAGGTTAAACGCGCATCCAACTGCATTACGATGTGTTGAACATAGTCATGATCAAACGATAGCAAAACACCGTCCAATAGAGGAAGAAATAGTATCTCCACCTTTTGAGGAATTTGCGAATGATAGCGGAAGCAATACATCATTTGATGCGGAAGATTCATGGCAAGCTGTTGCAAGTTGGGGAACGAGTGAAACCCCTTCTGATTTTTTTAGCAACGAAAAAACAGACTATAATAAAATGTATATGAATGCAGATGAACGGATTGGTTCCGTAGACGATATTGAAGGATTTCTCGCTTCGGATGGATACGTAATGTCCCGTGGTGTGCTAGAAAATGATGAGTATGACGCATATGAAGAAGAAAATCGGAATGAATAAGAACTGTTCAACCTGTTGACTTAATAGGGTAAAAGTGAGTCTGAGACAGCGTTATCTTGTGGCTATAAAACCGGGCTGTCCAGTCCCGGTTTCGTTTTATTTTCAAATGAACCGTCTAAAAACGGATGCTAGATACAAAATAGGAGAAGACGAACAAGACGACCCCGCACCCCGCGAGCCCCATCTTTTATGACCGACATTCTAAGAAATTTGAGTCTTCAATTTTTTCACGGTCAAGCATCTGCAAATCTAGCCAGAAATTTTATGTCGGAAACAATGCGTTCAAGTTCATCTATCAAATAGCTTTTACTTGTTATTTGCTTTATATTTTCCGGAGTTGTCGTTGTTCTTTCCGTTGTGCATATCAACATACTGAGTCGCATACCCCTGAGTGAGATTTTCGATGTTCTGATTAAAATTGTTCGTCCTATCTAAGTGCTTAAAACGAAATGAAAGAAGGAAGAAATCCGTGGCTCGAAGTACATTTCTTCACATTGTTGGTGTGTCTATATTTTTATTATCTATGTTTATTTTTTTATATCTTTCCTATCTGTTAACGAAACAGCCTGTACTGAAAATCGATACATACATTTTTTCGTTAGTAGATGCGTTCAGTAACAATATTTCATTCACCAAGTTTTTCAATTTAATAACGAATGCGGGTTCACCTTTTATTCTCCAATTATTAGTTATTTTAATCGGATTATTGTTATTGCTCGTTAAGCGAGATCTATTTTCATCACTTTTTATTTTTCTCGTTCCGACGGTTGGTCTTTTGATGAACCGTGGACTCAAATATGTTTACGGACGAGAACGACCAACAATTAATCCAGCTGTAGAAGGAACGGGCTTTAGTTTTCCGAGCGGTCATGCGACAGGATCGATTGTTTTTTACGGGTCACTTATTTATTTAGTTGTACGAAGCCACTCGACATCCAGTTTAAAATGGCTATTTTCGCTCATAAGTTTCATCGTTATCTTATTCATTGGACTGAGTCGTATTTATGTTAACGTTCATTATCCGAGTGATGTTCTTGGAGGTTATGCATTTGGATTAACGTTTCTTATGGGTAGTATCTTTATTTTTGAATGGATTTTTGCTTTGCGACAGAGGAGAAGGTAAGGATACAAGGAGTTTAAATCGTGCTATACTAAAAAATAGAATATGAAGTTTAGGGGAAAGGGAGAACGAAATGGTAAACTACTCACCAAATCAGCCTTATGCGTCAGCACGACATTCAATCTATGCAAATCGGGGTATGGTAGCAACTTCCCAGCCGTTAGCGGCGCAAGCGGGTCTTGATATGTTAAAAAAAGGTGGTAACGCAATCGATGCTGCCATCGCAACGGCAGCTTGTTTAACGGTTGTAGAACCGACTTCCAATGGTATAGGTGGGGATGCGTTTGCACTCGTTTGGATAAAAGGCAAATTGCACGGTTTGAATGCAAGCGGATTTGCACCGAAACATATTAGTATTGAAAAACTAAAAGAACAAGGCTATAACGAAATTCCTGAAACAGGCTGGGTTCCTGTTACAGTACCAGGTGTGCCGTCTGCATGGGCAGCCATGTCTGAACGTTTCGGAAAACTTCCACTTACGGAAGTGTTAAAGCCTGCAATTGAATATGCTAGAAACGGTTACCCACTTTCGCGTACACTTGCGAGGGTTTGGGAATTAGAGTTTTATAGATTTAAGCGTTTGTTAAAAGGTGAACCGTTCGAGCATTGGTTTAAAACGTTTGCGCCGAAAGGACGAGCTCCCCGTATCGGTGAAATGTGGGCCTCACCTGATCATGCGGATACATTACAATCGATTGCAGAAACGAATGCCGAGTCGTTTTATCGTGGCAAAATTGCTGAAAAAATTGTGAAATTCTCGGAAGAGACGGATGGTTATATTACGGCAGAGGATTTAGCCGAATATCGTCCGGAATGGGTCGATCCGATCCATGTTAATTATCGTGGTTATGATGTGTGGGAGATTCCACCCAATGGACAAGGGCTCATCGCTTTACAAGCATTAAATATAGTTGAAGGATTTGAATTTGATAGCAAAGATACAGTTGAAACGTACCATCAGCAAATTGAAGCGTTGAAACTAGCTTTTACTGACGGTCAAGAATATATTGCTGATTCGCGTCATATGACAGCTTCTATAGACGGCTTACTTTCAAAAAAATATGCTGAAGAAAGACGTAGTTTAATTGGTGATGAAGCGATAATGCCAAAGCCCGGTCAACCACCAAAAGGCGGAACAGTTTATTTAGCAACTGCTGATGACGAAGGAAATATGGTCTCCTTTATTCAAAGTAACTATATTGAATTCGGATCAGGAATTGTTATACCTGAGACAGGGATAAGCCTGCAAAACCGCGGACATAGTTTTTCGTTTGATTCAAAATCTGATAATGCATTAGCTGGTAGAAAGAAGCCGTATCATACGATAATTCCTGGTTTCTTAACTAAAAATGATGAAGCGGTAGGACCATTCGGGGTCATGGGTGCTTTTATGCAACCGCAAGGTCATCTGCAAGTCATGATGAACACGATTGATTTTGGACTTAATCCTCAAGCAGCCCTCGATGCTCCGAGATGGAAATGGGTCGAAGGTAAAACAGTTGAACTTGAGCACTCCGTTCCGAACCATATTGCCGTGGCTTTAGCTGACCGCGGACATGACGTTCGAATTGCAGTTCAACCTTATAGCTTTGGACGCGGTCAAATCATTTGGCGTGATCCTGAGACAGGGGTTCTCGTTGGTGGAACAGAGCACCGTACAGATGGAATGATTGCTGCTTGGTAAAAAGGGGGTGTTTAAAGCCCCTAAAATAAATGAGGTAGAGAGAAACGGTTTTTCGTTTTTCTCTACCTGATTTTATCTTCTGATAGCTAGCGGTAGCCCGCCATTTTTAGGAGGTTGTGCTAATGTCACAATCCCTTCACTTATCTGTATCGAAATCGAGGAGAACAAGAAATGAGGTCGATCGTTCGTATTTTAATTTTATACAACCTTTTATAAAATAAATTGATCGACATATTTAACGAGTTCAGAAACTTCTGGTTTACTCACTTGGGCGTTCGCACCGACTTTTTCACCTTTATGGCGTAAATCGTTCGTAATGAGTGATGAAAAAATTATGACAGGTAATTTCTTTAACTTGTCATTTTCTTTAATTCGTTTCGTTAGATGGTGTCCATCCATTTTAGGCATTTCAATGTCTGTAATGACAAGTTGAACATGTTCAGTTACGTTTCCTTTTTCTGAAAACGCAATGAGTTTATCTAATGCTTCTTGGCCGTCATGACAGATCTCAATGTTGACATAGCCAACCTTTTCGAGCGTTTCTTTTAGCAATTCGCGTAAAAGCGATGAATCTTCCGCAATGAGGATGGTCTTTGTTGAGCGATCGCGCGCATCAAGGGATTGAATTCGGTCTTTGGAAATACCTGTATTTGGGTTAATATTAAAAATAATTTTTTCAAAATCAGGCAACAAAATCATTTGTTCATCAAAATGAATAATTCCAGTGATAAGGTTTTCTAAGTTTTTGGCGAGGTCGTTAGGCTGTTCAATTTTTTCCCAAGAAATTCGGTGAATTTGGGCGATGTTTCCAACATGGAAAGCGATTTTTAACATGTTAAATTCGGCTATGATATATTTTTCACTTGTTTCTTCGTACTGTTCGGGTAAATGTAGCACTTTAGCTAAATTGACGACAGGGATTACTTCATCACGAAGTGAGATAACCCCTTCGATATGCGGATGTGAAAACGGGACTTTCGTTGTAGGTATGACAGAAATGATTTCACGTACTTTAATCACATTAATTCCGAAGCGGTTGTTTCCGATTGTAAACTCTACGATTTCAAGTTCGTTTGTTCCAGTTTCTAGTAAAATGCCTTCTCTTGTAAACATGAGATATCCCCCTGAATTCAATTGTCATCATTGTACTCTCTCTATATATCGGTTATTTTTTGTTAATTGTTATACTACTTTAATAAATACAAGTAGCGCACTTTCTATTTTTATAGAACGATGAATTTTAAGAGTAGCGAATGTGTGTCTATATAACTTTCAGTGAACCATTTAATTGCAAACATTTGATTAAAGTCTTTTCCGCATAGGCGAACGAGATTGTGACCTTAATGCCGTTGAAACAGAAAAGCATAATTTTCACAGACACATCACCGCTTTCTTTTTACAGTTCACTCACGAGAGAAGATTACGCGTTTAATTCTTCTCGATAAACGGAGTATGTTTTCTCATATGCTGTTCCTGTAAATAGCTGCTGGGGGTTTGATGTGGATTCAACTTTAAGATGATCATATTCGGACGAAGCTTGAAACCTTCTAAAATCACCTGAAGAGTCCCACATACTTAAAATGATGAAGGAATCACTTTTTTTAACAGGAATAAGTACACGAATAGCAAGACAACCAGCTTGTCTTTTGATTAATTCAGCGCGCTTTTTTGCTTCGAATCGGAAAACATCTGCCTTTTCTTGGGGAACAGGAATGTTGTTAATTACGGCGAATGTCGCATTTTGAAAATGACCATCTGTATAATCGATTCTGTATGCTTTTCCACTTTGGAATAAACTTCTTCCTTTTTTTTCAACGATTAACATGGATGATTCTTTACTGTCTAATAAGTAAATATCATATTTAGCTTGATGTTTTTCGTAAATTGTTTTTAAAAAATGATGGGTCCCGTATGTTAAGAAAAATTTCATCTTATCACCCTTTCGAAAATTAAATCATCTCTTTACTATCTTACCCTTGCATGAAATAATGTTAAACAAATAAAGTATTCGGCATAAATTATGTATAGTACAGTAATGAACGTTTGGGGAGGAGCATTTCGTGGCACGTACTTTTATTAAAAAACATCGTTTGTTCATTATTGCAGTTATTTTATTTTGGTTAAAAGTGTACATCGTGCAACGATTTTTCTTTCATGTACCGACAGAGAATGTCCTACAAGAAATGCTGTTGTTTATAAATCCGCTTAGTGCAGCCCTTTTGATATTTTCGATTAGTTTGTTTTTTTCGCTTAAAAGACGACGTGTAATTTTACTTTCGATTAGTATGATCGGTTCTGTTATCGTATACGCGAATCTCATTTACAACCGTTTTTTTAGCGATTTTATTACGATTCCAACACTTTTCCAAACGAAAAATATGGGAGATTTAGGCGAAAGTATTTTTACACTGATTCAAGTGACAGATATTTTTTTGTTTTTTGATGTTCTTCTTTTATTTTTAGTCATAAAAAGAGTAAGGGTTTCCGACGACGCAGTAACGAAGCGGCAAATGTCTTGGCTTTATGTAGGTACTCTTGCATTATTTGCGTTCAATTTAGTTCTGTCAGAAATCGAGCATCCTCAATTGTTAACAAAATCGTTTGATCGGTCAATGGTCGTGCAAAATATCGGGATTTTTAATTACCATCTTTATGATCTTATTTTGCAAACGAGGGTTAGTACAGATAAAACGTTTGCGAAAAGTGATGGTTTTCAAGAAGTCGATGAATACGTGCAGACACTCAGTTCAAATCCAAATCGCGCATACACAGGAATAGCAGAAGGGAAAAATGTGTTTGTTATTTCGTTAGAGTCGATGCAAAGTTTTGTATTACAGCATACGCTAGACGGTGAACCGTTGACCCCATTTCTTAATCAAATCATTGAAGAAAGCTATTATTTTTCTAACGTATATCATCAAACAGGACAAGGGAAAACGTCTGATGCAGAGTTTCTTGTTGCGAATTCTTTATACCCTTTACCGAGAGGGGCAGTGTTTTTTACGAATTCAGACAATGAATATAACGGTTTACCGAAAATTGTCGGGGAAGAAGGCTATTATTCTGTAGTTTTTCATTCAAACGATGAAACATTTTGGAATCGTGATCAAATGTATGATTCGTTAGGATATGATCGGTTTTACTCGAGTGCTGACTTTAAAATTAGAGAGGAGCAAACAGTCGGTTGGGGTTTGAAAGATATGGAAATGTTTACGCAGTCGCTCGATTATTTACGAGAGCTACCAAAACCATTTTACGCGAAATTTATTACGTTAACGAATCATTTTCCTTATGCATTAGATGAGGAAGATGCATTTATTAAAAAAGGAAATACGAGTAGTGAAACGTTAAATCGTTATTTTATGACTGTCCGTTATACGGATGAAGCTTTAAAGTTATTTTTTCAACAGTTAAAAGCTGAAAATTTATATGAGAATTCGATTTTTATTTTGTACGGTGATCATTATGGAATATCCGAATATCATAACGATGCACTAAGTGAATATTTAGGTAAAGGCATAACATTGTACGATACGATTCAACTTCAACGTGTGCCAATGATTATCCACATCCCAGGTCAGGAAGGAAAAACAATCGAAACGATTGGTGGACAAATTGATATAAAGCCAACAATTTTGAATTTACTTGGGATTGACAATGAAAATGATGTCAATTTTGGAGAGGATTTATTTTCGCTTGAACGTTCTAACCTAGTAGCATTACGAGATGGAAGCTTTGTTAGTGAGGATTATGTGTATACAAAACAAAAATGCTTTGAACGTGAAAGCGGGGAAGAAATTGAAATCGAGCAGTGTGAACCGTTTATAGAGGAAGTTCAGCTTCAACTAGACGTATCGGATCGTATAATTTACGGGGATTTGCTGAAATTTTATATGAAATAATTACGTGACCGTCTGAATTCCGAATTGTAGGAATTCAGACGGCACTTGTAGTTATTTTGTATTGTTATCATTCGGGTTAATCCAGCTTCCGGGTTCTCCTTTTTTCGTTGTGACATTAATCATCCCGTTCGCTTTTTTGAAGATGAAGTATCGTCCAGCTTTGACATACGTTTTTTTATTTTTTTATTTTTGGCATCCATTGCGGTGACATAAACCGTTGATCGTTTTGTTGATGGTATATGTCCCGCCACCTGTTGAAGAAGAGGTGGGATAATAGGCTTGAAGATACATAGTTGGGTTTAACGTTGATTTAGATGAGTCTGCTTCCCACCCATAAAGCGGCGCCGTTTTCTTTCGGACTTCGTAATGTAAATGTGACCCCGTTGAATTTCCAGTCGATCCTTGATAGCCGATTAGTTGATTCTTTTTTACTTTTGCGCCTATTTTGACAGCGACACGATCAAGATGACCGTACAATTGGGCATAACTGTTTTTTTCCTTTAATACGACGACGTTTCCGTAACCGTTTAAGCCGGTCCCCTTTCTGCCGACTCCAGCATAAAAAACAGTTCCTTCTGTAAATGCATAGATCGGTGCTCGGTGTGACTTTACAAGATCAATTCCAGCATGAAATTTTTGGTTGCGTCCAAATGGGTTTCTCCTCTAACCGTACGGTGATGAAACTTTATACCCTTCAAAGACCATTTTTAAATTCCCCCTTTGTTTTATATATAGGGAAAAATTTTCGATTCGGGTCGGCATCGTACCTAGTGAGATGTTGTTTTTTGATTTGTATAGAGAAAAGCAAGGGTTTCAATGAAGATGAGCTAAGTCGATGTTTATCAATGGTACTTTCCAAACTAAGCAACGTCCTTTATTTGAGTGTTATCAGGAAGGTTCATGGTTTTAACCTTTAAATTCATCAGGGACGGCTTTTTCTAATAGTCGTCGTGTAATTCGATTTGCATTTTTTTCGTGAATATGTGCACCATCATAAAAAGCTGTTAAAACACCATTGTATTTGTCCACTCGATCAAAATCTTCATACACAAAATTCTCATTTTGTTCATCCATTTTATTCAAATAGTTGACAAGTTTCTGTTTAATGTCATCGTAGTTTCTCGTTTTTTTCAAATCTCGAATAATGTCATCGTGCAAAGTCGTTATAAATGCGATAACTTGAATATTCTCTTCTTCAGCTAGCGCAAGAAATTTTTCAAAATAGTCTTTTCGTTTATCACTTAACTGAGTGTAGCCGTCATAGCGAGCACGATATCTTTCAATGTAATCTTCAATTTTTGAATCATAATTTTCATCTGTTACAGTTCCAGACTTTTGAATATAATGTAGGAATCCGTTATCGTCGTAATAGGTTGACCGATCTGGATACGCACTAAGTTTATAATAAAGGCTTACGAATGAGCTAGTTGTTTCTTCATACGAAAGTAATGATGTTAGCATATCTATAAATGATATGCGATCTTGAGCATTCAAATATTTCGATAATGCTTTGTTAAATAAAAGTCGTTCATCAATCGGCGTGTTATTATGAAAAGCTTCAACATCAATCCCTAGAAAGATTGTATTAGGCTTTCGTTCCAATGTATCTAGACTATAGCGAAGCATCGTATAGTAATCTTCAGCATTTGCAGAGTTTACAGCAGCATTAAATGATGATAACCCTGTTTTTTCTTCAATAAATTCAGGATCAATTTTCATTGAACGGCTTGATCCGAGAATAAGGATTTCAGGATCTTCGTTAAGCTTATGAAGAAGTGATGCTTTATCTGACCTTCCTGTCCAGACGAGGGAAGGCAATACGTTTGAATTATACTTACCATGAGGATTAACGATATAATTTAACGTCATGATTCCGCTTGTAATGACGAGTGAGATGGCAATTACAGTTGTAAAAATTTTTTTCCAAGCTGACATCTTCATCGCCTCCATATTCTGTAAAGTGTTCAAATTCATTTTAAAACTGAAAATAGAGGAACTCAGCTTTTCGGTTAATAAACAAAATCGCAGTAATAAGCAGAAGTGAAATTAGTAATGCCCAATTCCAGTTTGGTTTTAAGCGCTGAGAAAACTCGATTGTATTTGGCGCAAAATTTACCCATAGAAATAGACCGAGTAACACGGTAAGTTCAAGACTACCTTGCGGCAAATAATCTAGTGTACCAAATGGAGCACCGTTTAACCCAATCATCCCTTTTAATACTTTTAAAGCGTCAGATATTGTTTCTGCTCGGAAGAAGACCCATCCAATGATAACAGCGATAAAAGTAAGTATACGAGCAACGGCATTTGTGAAAACTGCTTGTATAGATATAAAGCTTTTAATTTCAGGAATTTGTGTTGCTGCTGTTTCCATTGCTCCAGTTTTTAGTTGGAGACGTTTTTTTATATCTCGGAACGAATGGTTGATGACATTGTATAGCCCGTGCAGCGTACCCCAGATGACGAATGTCCAACCAGCACCGTGCCAAATTCCTCCGAGAAGCATTGTTAAAAATAAATTACGATATTTGCGTAGTTTACCTGAACGGTTTCCACCAAGTGGGATGTATAAATAATCTTTCAAAAAATTTGAAAGAGTCATATGCCATGAACGCCAAAAATCGATAATAGAATTTGCTTTGTACGGTGAATTGAAGTTAATAGGTAGCTTAATATTAAACATGAGTCCTAGACCGAGCGCCATTTCAGAGTATCCTGAGAAATCAAAGTAAAGTTGGAATGTGTAGGCTAAAGCAGATCCCCACGCTTCATAAAACGTTAATGATGTCGCTTCATCAAAACCGGGTGTTGCCCACAATGCAACTGAATCAGCGATGACAACTTTTTTAAATAAACCAGCAGCGAAAACAAATAAACCAATTGTTAAATTTTTGTAGTTAATTTGAAACGTTTCTTTCCGTTTAAACTGTGGAATCACATCTTTATGTTGTACGATTGGACCCGCAATCAACTGTGGGAAAAAGACAACAAACAAAACATAGTTTGTGAAGCGGAAGTCAGCTACACGCCCTTTGTATGCATCAACGAGAAAGCCAATTTGCTGAAATGTAAAAAATGAGATCGCTAATGGTAAAGCGACGTTTAGTAACGGGATCGAAGCTCCGGTTAGCCAATTGACATTTTCTAGAAAGAAATCCACATACTTAAAATAAGTGAGTAAGCCTAAATTCATTGCAACTCCAAATGTAAGCAGCTTTTTATTAGGATTGTCTTTCAATTTCTTTCCGACAATATAATTAAAACCTATACTGAAAAAAATGAGCAGAAGATAACGATAATCCCAGTACGCATAAAAAACAATCGAAGCTAAAATTAACGTTACTTTTGCTCCTGTAAACCATTTATATTTAGATAGAAATGCATAGACGAAGAACGTAATCGGAAGAAACAAAAATAAAAATTCAAATGATGGAAATAACAACGATGTTTCTCCTTTCCGAATTACAAGCAATTCATATAAATAAAAATAGCAATAATTAAGAAAGAAGTGTCCGTTTTTGGTGGAAGTTTGATAATTGTTAAACAATGTTAACTCTTGTAGTAATCTTGTAAAAAACATAAAACGGTTTGTAAACTAGACAAATTCATGACAATTGCCCTAAATCGGTGTACAGTAAAATTCGTTAAAGCTATAGTATAAGAAGAAATGATAAGATTTTGGAAAGGTGTGGCATCGTGACAACGTTTAATGATACTTTCTTAAAAGCATGTCGAGCTGAACAGACGGACCATGTTCCAGTCTGGTTTATGAGACAAGCAGGACGTACACAGCCTGAATATGTAAAAATTAAAGAAAAATACTCCTTGTTTGAAATTACACATAACCCAGAGCTTTGCGCACGCGTAACGAGACTTCCAATCGATGAATACAATTACGGGGTAGATGCGGCGATTTTATTTAAAGATATTATGTCACCCCTTCCTGCAATTGGGGTTGACGTCGAAATCGTGAATAATGTTGGTCCTGTGATTGCGAATCCAATCCGAACCGTACGAGATATTGAAAAACTTGGGGAAATTGATCCTGAGAAAGATGTTGATTACATACTTGATACGATTAAATTGTTAAGGACACAGTTAAACGTACCGCTTATCGGATTTAGTGGTGCGCCATTTACGTTAGCAAGTTACATGATTGAAGGCGGTTCATCACGAAATTATCACCGTACAAAAGCATTTATGTATGGAGAACCAAAAGCTTGGCAACTTTTAATGGAAAAGCTTGGAACAATGGTGATTTCTTATGTGAAAGCGCAAATTGCTGCAGGTGCTCAAGCGATCCAAATTTTTGATTCATGGGTCGGGACAGTCAACCGCCAAGATTATCGTATATACATTAAGCCAGTGATGGAACGCATTTTTACGGAGTTGAAAAAAGAAGACGTTCCTCTCATTATGTTCGGGGTCGGTGCAAGCCACCTAGCAGAAGAATGGGCGGATTTACCACTTGATGTTGTTGGTCTTGATTGGCGTTTGCAAATCAAAGAGGCACGAGCGAAAGGAATAACAAAGGCGCTTCAAGGAAACCTTGATCCATCGTATTTACTTGCACCTTGGTCAGTGATTGAAGAAAAATTGAAAGAAATTCTTGATCAAGGAATGAAACAGCCAGGGTATATTTTCAATTTAGGACATGGTGTTTTTCCTGAAGTGAACTGGGAAACGTTAAAAAAAGTGACTTCTTTCGTTCATGAATACAGTTCTCGTTAAAAAGGTCCAAATAGGTGCCAAAGGTCTTAAGATGAGAGTCTGTTCGTCGTCCCCCATGTGTTAGGAACATGGAAATGCTTTCTTTGCTTTTTTGTAAATTTTGTTTGGGACGAGTTGAGACATTTCGTATTTAATCAATCGGACCTCTTTTTGAGCACGTATTTAACATTGAAAGGAAGGTTTATTGATGAAGACTATCGGATTGCTTGTTATGGCATATGGAACGCCGAGGAAAAAGGAAGAGATTGAACCATACTATACACACATTCGCAGAGGGCGTAAACCATCCCGAGAAGCACTTGAAGATTTAACAAATCGGTACGATGCGATCGGGGGTGTTTCACCGCTCGCAAAAATTACAGATGATCAAATGTTCGCATTGGCAGAAGCACTGAATAAACGTAATCAAGATATTCAATTTAAACCTTATTTAGGCTTGAAGCATATTGATCCGTTTATTGAAGATGCTGTAAAACAAATGCATGAAGATGGTATTGAAGAGGCGGTGACTATTGTCCTTGCTCCGCATTATTCAACCTTCAGTGTGAAATCTTATAACGGTCGTGCTGTTGAAGAAGCAGAAAAACTCGGTGGACCTCTGATGCTAACGATCGATAGTTGGTATAAAGAAGATAAGTTTATTGAATTTTGGGTGAAGGAATTGGAAAAGACATTTTCACAAATTCCAGAAGAAGAAAAGGATAAGACGATCGTCATTTTTTCAGCCCATAGCTTACCTGAAAAAATTCTTCAACACGGGGATCCATATCCTGATCAACTTCAAGAAACAGCTGATTTGATTGCGAAACGAGCAGGAATTAGACATTATACGATTGGCTGGCAAAGCGAAGGTAACACGCCAGAACCGTGGATCGGTCCTGATGTACAAGATTTAACAAGAGATCTGTATAACGATAAAGGTTATACGAACTATGTGTATTGTCCTGTTGGCTTCGTATCAGACCATCTTGAAGTGTTGTACGATAACGACTATGAATGCAAAGTAGTAACAGATGAACTTGGAGCAAATTATTTTCGGCCAAATATGCCGAATACCGATCCGTTGTTTATTGATGCGTTAGCTACCGTTGTTGAAAAGCGATTAGCAGAAAGAGCGTGAGGTCGAATGTGTGCGAATAATAAAAACATCGCAATCATCGGAGGCGGAATCACTGGGCTTGCTGCCGCCTTTTATTTAAATAAAAACGAAAATGAAACGTATGATTTCACTTTATTTGAACGAAGTGAGCGACTCGGTGGGAAAATTCAAACCGTTAAACGAGACGGTTTTATCATAGAACGAGGTCCAGATTCCCTCGTTGCTCGAAAACCAAGTGGTGTTAAGCTAATTAAAGATGTCGGACTTGAATCAGAGCTCGTTGGAAACGCTGCCGGACAAGCGTACGTTTTAAATAATGACAAGCTTTATCCAATCCCTGGCGGTGCGATTATGGGGATACCGACAGAAGTAGGTCCTTTTATAGAAACAGAGCTGTTTTCGCTTAAAGGCAAGGCGAGAGCAGCTTGCGATCTCATCCTTCCAAGACAGAGCCGTGAAAATGAAGATCAATCATTAGGTTATTTTTTCAGAAAACGTCTCGGAAATGAGGTTGTTGAAAATTTAATTGAACCCCTTCTCTCTGGTATTTATTCAGGCGATATCGATGAACTAAGTTTAATGGCGACATTCCCGCAATTTTATGAAGTTGAACAAAAACACCGCAGCTTAATTTTAGGTATGAAAAAAACGAAACCAAAACGGTCCAAAAAACAAGCCGAACGAAAACCGAGTGCATTTGTCACGTTGCGTAATGGTTTAGAGTCACTTGTCACAAAAATTGAACAGTTGCTTCCTGCGGAGTCGATTCGGAAAAACACGACAGTTGAAAAAGTTGTTAAGAAAAGTAATGGGTATGAGTTACAGCTAAACAGTGGTGAAAAACTTCACTTTGATGCAGTCATCATCACGTCGCCTCACTCTGCTGTAAGGCATATGCTACGCGATTATTCTTTTGTTAATATATTGGAAAATTATCCGCTCGCATCGGTAGCGAATGTTGCGATGGCATTTGATGCAAGCAGTGTTCGCATCGGTAAGGATGGAACGGGATTCGTCGTTTCACGGAATGCAAACTACAATATTACTGCATGTACGTGGACAGACCGAAAATGGCCACATACAACTCCAGATGGTAAAGTATTGTTTCGTGGTTACGTTGGGCGACCGGGACATACTGAAATTGTCGATGCTGATGATGAAGAAATGATCGATGCTGTTTTGCAAGATTTAAAGAAAATGATGCACATTAAAGGAAAACCGAATTTTTATGTGATAACAAGATGGAAAAATATGATGCCACAGTACACTGTCGGTCATAAACTGCGTATTGATGCGTTGAAATCGAATGTTCAAGCTGAACTTCCAGGGGTATTTCTCGCAGGCTCTTCGTTCGAAGGGGTTGGGATCCCTGATTGTATTAATCAAGGAATTGCTGCGGTTGAGCAAACTCGCTCTTTCCTAAATAAAAAGGCTTAGAGAAAAATTTACTCTAAGCTTTTTTAATGTTTTAACAGGAAAAAGTTTGCTACTGTTTTAGAAAATTAAGGACATAACTCCACTTTTTAGAGTTAGTTAGCTCATCAATTGTTGTTTCAAGCCCACCACCTAAATAAACCGTTTTTTCTTTTATCGCGATGACCATCGCTTGAATGATCGGGTCGCTGTCATTTCTTTGGTAAATATCCCCTATTTTTGGAGTGTATGTTTCCGGTGTGAGTTGTTTCGGTTCCAAGCTTACAAGATACTCCGAATCAGAGGAAGTAGGATATTGGAAGTCGATGATCGTAGCTCCATCTTCTAAACCTGGTACCATCACCCAATATTCATTATGCTTAATGCCATTTGATTTATTGCTGATGATACCATTTAATTCAATCGATGATACGATTTCAATCGCATTAAGATGGTGATGATCAAGTGAATCTGGTCGAGGATTGATGACTAAAATATAGTCTCCGACTTTTGCCCGCACGTTTTTATTGAGTGTATACCGTTTCTGGTTATAAATAAAACTATCCAGATGTTTCGGTTTATATAAATCAATTTCTTTAGCGGTTGCAAGTCTCTGTTCAAAGTCTGCTAATCGAATAAGATGAATTGATTTTTTAAAAAAGGGCTTTACACCGTAAACTTTGTGTAGTTTATTTTGATAGTATACAAATTGTCCTTTTCTCACATTTAATAATTTCACTCATGCGCCTCCTTTCTAGTAAGGGATAATTAGAAGGTTTTGCCCTCGTTTTACACTAGGCTTCTTTACACTTCTTTTTTTGCTGTTTTATAAAAAGAAATTGCCATACAAAGGATAATGATGGAAAAGGGTAGAGCTGCAATGATTAGCATATTTTGGAATCCTTCAATTCCACCAGAGTACATGACAATCGCAGCCATAGATGCTAAAGTGAGTCCCCAAATTATTTTTACGATATTGGAAGGGTTTAACTGACCACCTGTACTGAACATCCCTAGGACAAAGGTTGCTGAATCCGCAGATGTAACGAAAAAAATGGTAATGACAATAATTGTAACAAAAGACAATACTGTACTAAGGGGATAGTGCTCATACATCCCAAAAGTTACTGTTTCTGTTGCTAATTCAGATAATTTTGCAATGTCATGTTGCTCTATGTTTAAGGCAGATACTCCAAAAACAGAGAAGAAGATAATCGTTACTAATGTTGGAGCGAGGAGTACCCCAGCTATAAATTGTTTGATCGTTCTTCCTTTTGATATACGAGCAATAAACATTCCGACGAAGGGTGCCCAAGAAATCCACCATGCCCAATAAAAAATCGTCCAATCATTAATCCACTGTCTTTGCTTTTCATGGATTGGTTTTAACTCAAAACTCATTTCAATAAAATTTCCAAAATAGTTGCCGATCGTTGTTGTAAACATATTTATGATATACATCGTTGGACCGATTAAAAACAATGCAAAAACGAGCACCGATGCCAGCCACATGTTGATTGAGCTTAAATACTTAATCCCACGTCCAATCCCAGTCCATGCTGATAAAATAAAAAGACATGTAGCAATTGCTAAAATGAGCAGTTGAAACCAAAACGCTTGGGGTGCGTTAAAAAGAAAGGTTAATCCGCTGTTAATTTGGGCTGATCCGAAACCGAGTGTAGAAGCAACCCCGACAATCGTCGCGAAGATCGCAAGTGTATCGATGATTTTTCCAGTAGTCCCACGCATCACTTTTTCACCAAATAATGGTACAAGCGTGGCGCTAATTAAACCAGGTGCATCTTTATGAAATTTAAAATAGGCGAGGACTAGTGCAACGATCCCATACAAACCCCAACCATGAAATCCCCAATGAAATGCAGCATACTGCAAAGATTCGATAATTGCCTGGTCGGTTCCTGGCTCTGCATTCGGTGCACTAGTAAAAGCATGGGAAATCGTTTCTGCAGTCGTAAAAAACATGAGTCCAATTCCCATCCCCGCGCTAAATAGCATTGAAAACCAAGCAAGCAAGCTAAATTCAGGTTCGTCATCTTTTTTTCCTAACTTGATTTGACCAAAACGAGAGAACATGAGAAAAATACAAAAAACAATCATGGCTACAATGACAAACATATAAAACCAGCCGAAGTGATTATAAATAAACACGGTTGTGAATGCTGTCACTTGATTTAAGTGGTTAGGAGTGAAGGAACCCCAAAGTACGATAACGATACAAATGATGATTGCATACCAAAAAACCTTTGTTATATTCACTGTAATATCCCCATCCTCTCTTTAAGTAGGATGGGCGATTTATTTATCATTATTCATATTTCAATCAAAAAGAAAGAGATGAACGGTTTATTAAAAAGTCGCTCAATCGCTATTTAGCTAAGTAAATTTCGTATCGTTAGATGCGAATGCTTAAGAAGTCCCACTTTTATCAAAACGAAGGTTGTAGAGTCACATCTAATTTTCATGTGGTATCATTAAATTAACCGTTTTCATAAAGAGAGAGGAGTGGTTAATGTTGGCTAACATTCAAGCAATTACAGGTGAAATGACGGAAGCTCAATTAGGGTGTACGCTCGTGCATGAGCATTTGCGTGTCCGTTCAGAGTCTGTCTACGTTCAATTCCCGCATATTTATAACGAGGATGAAGAATTACAGAAAGCTGTTAAACAAGTTAATGAAGCAAAAAAATGGGGTGTACAAACGATTTGTGATCCGACTGTCATGGAATTAGGACGAGACATTCGTTTTATGGAGAAAGTTGCTCATAAAACTGGGATGCAAATAATCGCTGCAACGGGTATTTATTCGTATCATTATATACCGACACATTTTCAAAATCGGGATGCAGATTACATGGCAAGTTTATTCGTTCACGATATTGAAGTTGGCATTCAGCAAACGTCGATTAAAGCCGGTTTTCTAAAGTGTGCAACAGATAAACAAGGTATCACACCCGATGTTGAAAAAGTGATACGCGCTGTCGCAAGAGCCCATCATCAAACCGGAGTTCCGATTATGACTCATTCACATCCTGCAAGCGGAACAGGACTTCTGCAGCTTGACATTTTGGAAGAAGAAGGAGTTCATCCGAGTAAGGTTCTAATCGGTCATTGTGGAGATACTGATGATGTTGATTATATTCTTCGTGTCATTGACCGCGGGGCGTTTGTAGGCATGGATCGCTATGGGATTATGAGAGGGATTAGTACAGAACAGAGAAATCGAACGATTGTTGAACTGGCGAAGCGAGGCTATGCTGAACGCATGTTCCTTTCACAAGACTATTGCTGTACAATTGATTGGTACGTGCCTGAGGCTGTGAAAAAGCTTAATCCAAATTGGTCGATGACGTTTTTGTTTGAAAGCGTCATTCCGAAATTAAAATCTGAAGGTGTAAGTGAAGAACAGATTGAGACAATGATGGTTGAAAATATAAAACGTTGGTTTGGAGGAGTGAATTCATAATATGGCTACAAAACTTTTTTCCCCGTATACGGTTGGAGATCTTACGTTGAAAAACCGGATTGTCATGTCCCCAATGTGTATGTATTCTTGTACGAATGAAGATGGAAAAGTGATGGATTGGCATCGGATTCATTATCCAGCCCGGGCTGTTGGTCAAGTCGGCTTAATTGTCGTTGAAGCGACGGCAGTTTCTCCTGAAGGACGCATTTCTAATTACGATCTAGGTATTTGGAGCGATGAACATATAGAGGGGTTAAAAGAACTTGTGAGGCTCGTTCATAATCAAGGCTCACATATCGGAATTCAAATTGCTCATGCTGGTAGGAAAGCGGAAGTTGACGATGAAATCATTGCGCCTTCGGCGATTCCATTTCAAGAGCATATGAAAACACCGAAGGAAGCAACACTTGACGATATCAAACGAACAATTAGCGCTTTTCAACAAGCTGCTCGTCGTGCGAAAGAAGCGGGTTTTGATGTTATTGAAATTCATGCTGCACACGGCTATTTGATTAACGAATTTTTATCTCCGTTGACGAATAAGCGAACCGATGAGTTCGGGGGAAATGAAGAAAATCGTTACCGTTTTTTAAAAGAAACGATTGAAGCTGTAAAACAAGAATGGGATGGCCCGCTTTTTGTCCGAATTTCTGCTTCAGACTACGACGAAAACGGGAACACACCAGAGACGTACATTAAGTATGCGAAATTAATGAAAGAGCAAGGGGTTGATTTGATTGATTGTAGCTCCGGTGCTGTCGTTCCGGCACGAATTCCTGTTTATCCCGGTTATCAAGTAGCATTCGCTGATCAAATTCGAAATGAAGCTAATATTGCCACGGGTGCTGTCGGTATCATTACAACTGGTAGTCAAGCAGAAGAAATTTTGCGAAATTATCGTGCTGATCTTATTTTCCTCGGTCGTGAACTATTAAGAAATCCATACTGGCCCCATTATGCAGCGAGGGAATTGGGCTATGATTTAAAAGCGCCGACTCAATATGAGCGTGGTTGGAGAGTGAATCGATTTAGAAGGTGAAAATGTGTGCCTTGCTACTACCACTGTGTTGTTTCTACAATTTCTTACAATTTCTGTCCCGTAGTACCGCCTAGTTTCGTTCAATTGAGAAACGGTACAAAACATTTTGAAATGAAGTTATTATTTTAATGAGATCGGGTATACAGTTAAATCGATACCCCATACAGCGGGGGAGTAAGTTATATATTATGAGAGTGATAACAACGATTGAAAAAAGATTAATCCATAATCTAACTTTTACCATGTCTCCAATTTTAATATAGCCTGAACCAAACACGACTGCATTTGGTGGTGTACCGATGAGTTTCTCAAGACCACTGACAGAAGTAGCGTAGGTGATTCTTAGCAAAGTGATTTACTAAAAGGAAAATCCTCTTTACTAAATGACTTTCCTTCGTTTTCCATCGCATCGCTAATTTGATAAGTCTAATCGGTACCATCATCATCGCTGTGGCGGTGTTTGAAATCCACATTGATAAAGATCCTGTGGCAACCATAAAACCGAGAATTATTTTATCTGTACTCGCGATCGCTGAAATGATTGAAAGTGCGATTCGTTTATGTAAATTCCATCGTTCTTACGCAAGAGCAATAATGAAGCCTCCCATGAATAAAAAAACCGTATCGTCACCATAAGCAGAAGCAGTTGTTTTACTCTCGACTGCTCTAGTCAATGGGAATAAAATAATCGGTAACAGTGAAGTTGCTGGAATCGGGATTGCTTCTGTAATCCGCCATGTTGCAATTCAATGTGTACTCGAAGGATTGCGAGTCCTTCTTTCGATAATCCTTCAGGCTCGAAAAAAAGCTACGTGATTATGAACAAAAGCGGACTTAAAATAAGACTAATAAATTGACGCTTCGAATAAAAGTGAAAATGTTCTGTTCCTGAGCCATTTGAATGTTTTTTCTGTGAACCGTGAACGCTTTCTGTTTGCCTGTTTGAGGTTACCATAAATACTTTATTATGCTCATTCCAAATGGATTCCTAAACATGAAAAATGAATTGTCCTTTCATCATTCTCCTCCCTAGTCATCCTTCTATATATGATGTACCCGTTTTGTTTTTTAACACGATGTCATGATTGATATTCTAAAAGCGGTTTCATACGCTTAAACTATAAGGAAATAGAAGGGAAGAGCATTAATGAACATAACCGTAATCGGTGCAGGAGCAGTCGGAGGGTATTTTGGTGGACGTTTACATGAAAGTGGGGAAAACGTGACATTTCTCGTTCGCGAACGTCGTTTGCAGCAACTAGATGAAAAAGGGTTAAAAATTAATAGTGTAAATGGAGATACAACGATTGATAATCTTCAACTTGAAACAGATGTTGCAAAAATTTCTCATTGTGACCTCGTTCTTTTATCTGTGAAAGGTTATCATCTTGACGGTGTTATTCCACAATTGGAAGTTCTCGTACAAAAAGGTGCGAAAATTTTACCACTTTTAAATGGGGTCGAACATTACGATGTGCTTGCAGAAAAACTCGGTCGCGATGCAGTTCTCGGCGGGCTTTGTTTTATTATTACGACATTAGATCATAATGGCCATATCTTACATACGAGCAAACAGCACGGAATGATTTTTGGCCCGCTCGTAGAGGAGCAAAAAGAAGTTTGTGAACGGTTTAGTGAACGTACGAAAAAGGCAAATTTCGATGATACGTACTCTGTTAATATTTTAAAAGAAATTTGGAAAAAGTACGCGTATATCGTAGCGTATTCAGGTGTTACGACAGCGAGCAGACTAGAAATAGGACAGATTCGTTCAAATGAAGAAACGCTAGCGTTGTATAAAGAATCAGCGGATGAAATGCAGCAACTTGCGAAGGCTTATGGAATTGATCTAGGTGATGATTTCGGTGAAAAAACAGCAAAGCAAGCATTCGATTTACCAGAGCAAGCAACGTCATCGATGCATCAAGATTTTCGCAAAGGATTAACATTAGAAGTTGAAAGTCTCCAAGGAGGAGCATTGCGCCTTGCAGAGAAAAAAGGTTTGGATCTTCCGATTGTTCGAACACTTTATCGGTTAATCAAACCTTATGAACAAGCAAATTAAAAGGATGGTGGTTTCATGAAAGTAACCGTTATCGGTCAATGGGGCGGGTTTCCGAAAGTGAACGGAGCAAGCTCGGGTTATTTGTTTCAATCTGACGGCTTTAATTTGCTCGTTGATTGTGGAAGTGCCGTTCTTTCCAAACTGCAACAATATATTTCGGTTGAACAATTAGATGCGGTCATATTATCACACTATCATCACGATCATGTAGCCGATATCGGACCGCTTCAACATGCACGGCTCGTGAAACGGTACATGGGAGTTCAGCAACAGACGTTACCAATCTACGGTCATTCGCTAGATGAAGCTGAATTTTCTCGGCTAACTCATGATTCCGATACGATTGGTGTTGCTTACAATCCAGATGAATCACTGCAACTTGGTCCGTTTGAAATTACGTTTCAGCGGACGAAGCATCCAGTACCTTGCTTTGCAATGAGGATTACAGACGGGTCTTCGACTGTTGTATATACAGGGGATTCTGCATACATCGAACAGTTTAAAACGTTTGCTGAACTGGCTGATTTATTTATTTGTGAATGCAATTTTTACGCTAATATGGATGGAAGTTCAGCAGGCCATATGAACAGTGTGGAAGCAGCATCCATTGCAAAAGAAGCAAATGTCGAAACATTGCTACTAACGCATTTACCGCATTTTGGGAATGTAAATGATCTCGTTTTACAAGCAAAGAAAATTTTTGCAGGAAATGTTATTCTTGCAGAAGAGAGTTTAAGTTGGGGGAATTAAATCATATGACGTCAACTTTCTTGCTGTAGAAAGTTGACGTTTTCATATTGTCACCAACTATTTTTCAAAGAATATAAATGAAGCAGGTTTTATTTTAGCTAGAACTGTTGCTTAAGGAGGAGGGGAAAGTGGACAACAATTGGCAAGATCTTCATCCGTTTGCAAAATTGAACGAGCTGAAAAAGTTAAATGAAACTTTTGGTGAAGACTTTTCCTCTTTCGATCATTACATGAATAAAGTATTTTCCGAGGTAATGTCTTCTTCATTTTTCCCCAATATTAAGCAAGGGAAACAAAAGGAGAAGAAATTTGAACATCACATATTTAATCTGCATGATTTTGTCGTTGTTCGCATGCCGATAGCGGAAAATGTGAAGTTAACAGATGCCAAAATTTATCATACTTCATCACAGCTAACACTTGAAGGGATTCCGAAAAATGGGGATAAGCATACAATTAATTTGCCATCACTAGTTCAACATAAGAAGACGAAAGCAAAAATTAAAAATAATATGTTAGAAATTAGTATGATGAAAGTTCAAGATAATCGTCTTACTCATATTGATTTACATTCGATATGAGTTTTTTAATGAATTCATTGTTATCAATCTAGTATTTTTGACTCGCTTTTGATTGACCTTAACTAGAATATATGCTAGCATAAACTATATATTTTTACACTTTAAAGCATTTTTGCATTTAAGAGACAAAGAATAAATAAAATGGGGGTCGAATCATGCTAAAACGATGGCAAAAAATTGTTGGAGCTTCTTTTCTAAGTCTAGCTTTGCTAGCTGCATGTGGCACTTCAGACAAGGAAGAAACAGCTGGTGGAGACGAAGCGTCTGACAAATTTACAATCGGTGTTTCACAATTTGTCACACATCCGTCTTTAGATGAAGCAACGAAGGGGTTCAAACAAGCAATTGAGGACAGCGGATTAGATGTAGACTTCCTTGATCAAAACGCACAAGGTGATCCGAATAACGCTGCTACAATTGCACAAAATCTCGCTGGGGATGAAGTCGATTTAATCTTTGCGAACGCAACTCCAAGTGCTACAGCTGCGTTAAACGTAACGAAAGAGATTCCAATTATATTTACATCTGTAACAGATCCACTGGATGCGAAACTTGTCTCTTCAATTGAAGAACCAGGTGGAAATGTAACTGGAACAACAGACTCTCACCCTGACGCAATTCCGAATACAATTAATTTTATTGATGAGCAAACAGATGCTAAAAGTGTTGGGGTCATTTACAATGCAGGTGAGCCGAACTCGGTCGTTCAAATGGATGCCGTTGAAAAAGCTGCTGATGGCACTGATCTAGAAGTAGTAACAGCAACGGTTTCAAACTCCAATGAAGTAAAACAAGCAGCTGAATCAATGGTTGGCCGTGCTGATGTATTTTTCATCTTTACTGATAATACGGTTGTATCGGCTTTAGAATCAGTCATTGGTGTTGCGAATGATAAGAAAATTCCATTGTTTGTTGGAGAACTTGATTCCGTTGAACGCGGTGGTTTAGCTGCATACGGATTTAGCTACTATGACATCGGTTATAAAGCTGGCGAAATGGCAGTTCAAATCTTAAAGGGTGAAAAAGAACCGTCTGAATTAGCAGTAGAATATCCTCCAAAACTAGACCTTGTTATTAATAAGGAAGCAGCTGAAAAAATGGGTGTTGAGATTAAACCTGAGTGGGAAGATATGGCTGAAATTAAATAACAGCACAGAAGATACAGCAGGGATAGACTGGTACCTGTCAGTCTATCCCTTTCTTCTGTAAAGTTTTGTTGAAAAAGAGGCTGACATTAAATTTAGTCTCTTTTTGAGCAAGACTCAATTTTACATTTTTAACCTCATAAAAGGAGGAAACATTTTATGAGTACTGCACTATTTGGTTCTTTGCAATCTGGTATTCTTTATGCCCTTATGGCGTTAGGTGTATATTTATCATTTCGAATCCTCGATTTTCCAGACTTAACCGTTGACGGAAGCTTTGTAACAGGTGGTGCAGTTGCAGCTTCCATGATCGTTAGCGGGGTGCATCCGGTTTATGCAACGCTTTCAGCAATTGTAGCTGGATTTATTGCGGGTTGTATAACAGGAATTCTCCATACAAAAGGGAAAATAAATCCGTTGTTATCAGGAATATTAATGATGATTGCTCTATACTCTATCAATTTGCGGATTATGGGGAGGGCGAATGTGCCACTTTTAAATGAAGAAACGCTTTTTACAAAGCTCGCTTCGTTTTGGGAAAACTCAGCAATTGCAAATGTTTTTTCCGTTGAATGGGCAATTCTATTTACGATGACATTAATAACATTTGTAGTTAAGTTCCTCGTTGACACATTCCTTAAAACGGAAATAGGTCTTGCTATCCGGGCGACGGGCGATAACAAACGGATGATTCGCAGCCTTTCCGCTAATACTGATTGGCTTATCATTCTCGGGCTCGGCATTTCTAATGCTCTTGTAGCATTAAGCGGAGCGTTTGTTGCGCAATATAGTGGATTTACAGATATTGGCATGGGCATTGGGATGATCGTTATCGGACTCGCTTCAGTGATTATCGGTGAAGCGTTGTTCGGGACGAAAACGATCGTCCGAACTACACTTGCAGTAATCGGCGGTGCGATCATTTATCGGATTGTCGTAGCGCTCGCACTTCGTGTCGAATTTCTTGAAACCGGAGATATGAAGTTAATTACAGCGGTTATCGTTATTTTTGCACTCGTTGCACCAAAAGTGCTTGACAATTTTAAAGAAAAACGTCGCAGAAAACAAAGACATGCTCGACAACTCGCGAACAATCAGAAAGATGGTGAGCGACTTGCTTAAATTACAACAGATTGACAAAGTGTTTAATGAAGGTACGATTGATGAGAAGATCGCTCTTGAACAAGTGAATCTTCAATTAAAGCCGGGTGATTTCGTTACAGTGATCGGCAGTAACGGTGCTGGAAAATCAACGTTGATGAACATTATTTCAGGAGTGCTCATTCCAGACTACGGTCATGTTTCAATTGACGGAAAAAATGTGACGAACTTACCGGAGTTTAAGCGTTCACAGCTAATTGGTCGCGTTTTTCAAGATCCGATGGCAGGGACAGCACCAACGATGACCATTGAAGAAAATCTTGCAATAGCTTATTCACGCAACAAAAAAAGAACGTTAAGACGAGGCGTAACGAAAAAGAGGAAAGAGCTTTTCCGAGACTTTCTCGGAACGCTTCACCTCGGTCTAGAAAATCGTCTGAATGCTAAGGTCGGTTTGTTGTCAGGTGGGGAACGGCAAGCATTATCATTGCTTATGGCTACATTTACAGATCCTAAAATTTTGCTTCTTGATGAGCATACAGCTGCACTTGACCCGGCCCGCGCTGAGTTGATTACAAATTTGACGAAAGAGATCGTTGAGAAAACGAAATTAACAACGTTAATGGTGACGCACAATATGCAGCAAGCTCTTGATCTTGGTAACCGTCTTATCATGATGGATAAGGGACAAATTATTTTAGATATTGATGAAGAAGAGAAAAAAAGTTTAACAATTGAATCGCTACTTGAGGAGTTCCAACGCATCCGTGGTGAACAAATGGCTAGTGACCGCGCAATCCTTGGCTAACAGCCTAACGAGAAACGCTCGTAGACAGTTGTTGCTTGCCTCGTTCGTTCCCTCATGAACGTAGGTGATTCAAGTCTTCGCACGACATGTTTGAAGTTGCTAATTATAATTTTTATACACCCTTTGCCTTTGACAGGAGAACGAGTTCCCTGTCTTTTCTTTTTGTTCTAAAAATGGACAAGAAGCTTAGACTAGTAGTAAAAGAAAAGTTTCTTATCAGGCTTGAATGGAGGGTAAATATGGCAAAAAGAACAAAATGGTTTCTGTTGATTTTAAGCGGATATGTAATCTATGGACTCATAATGGCTTATTATTTATACATCGGCACAGACAATACACTTCCGGCAACCTATGAAGGAAGTTCGGCTGATCCGAGCCTGTTTATGACAGAAGATGAGCAATTGTTAAGTACAGATTATTCACGGCTAAGAAATTTACTCTTTTTTTTAGCCATTCCTTATGATTGGATCATTTTTTTGCTTGTGCTTATCTTTGGGATTTCTATTTATTTTCGTCGGCTCAGTGAAAATGTAACACGCTTCTTTTTTATGCAAACGGCTTTATATGTTTTTTTACTCACTCTCATTAGTTCAATTCTTTCATTTCCACTAAGTTTAGTGAGTCGCAAGATTTCGATCTCTTATGGCATTTCGACACAGTCATTTCAAAGCTGGATGCGTGATTATATAATTGATTTTTGGATCGGTTGGCTAATGATGACACTGATGGTTTGGGTTATTTATTTGTTTATGAAGCGGTCTGAAAAACGATGGTGGTTTAACGTTTGGTTGCTGTCTGTTCCATTTACAATATTTCTAATGTTTATAAAACCTGTGATTATCGACCCGTTATACAACGACTTTTATACATTGCAAGATAAACAATTAGAAGAACAAATTCTAGCCTTGGCAGCAGAAGCAGATATTCCAGCAGATCGGGTATATGAAGTGAATATGTCGGAAAAAACGAATGCGCTTAACGCATACGTCACAGGAATTGGTTCGAATTTGCGTATCGTTCTTTGGGATACGACGTTAACTAAATTAGAAGATAAAGAAACACTTTTTGTTATGGCGCATGAAATGGGACACTATGTAAAACATCATTTATATTTAAACGTACTCGGCTCAATCATCCTGTCGTTTTTCGGGTTATATTTTGGTGCTAAGCTATTTCGAATCTGTATGAGTCGATACGGGGAACGATTTAGATTAAACTCACACGCTGATATAGCGACTTTGCCCTTGTTACTGCTTATCTTTTCGCTGCTTTCGTTTGTAGTTAGTCCGGTTGATAATGCAGTATCACGATACCACGAAAAAGATGCTGATCGTTACGCTATTGAGCTAACAAAAGATAAACAAGCAGCAATCCAAGCGTTTCAAAAGTTAACAGCGACAGGATTAAGCGAGGTTAATCCTCCAAAGTTAGTGAAGTGGTTTCGGTACGGTCATCCGACAATGTTAGAACGGTTGATTTTTTTGGAAACGTATGAAGACTCGTCACCATGATATTTCGCATATATTTCCAGATTAGGGTATACTATAAGTTAGAAAACGTTAAGGGGGAGAAAACTTGGCTTTTTCACGAAGGCAAGATGAACCGATTCCCGAAGTCGAAACGGATGTATGGGCTTGTCAAAGTTCTGAATGTGTAGGTTGGATGCGAGATTCTTTTTCATTTGCTGCAGAACCAACATGTCCATTATGTCAATCCGAAATGAAAAAAGAAGTACGTATTTTACCAGAGTTAAAATAAAAAGCAGCTGAATAAACGCTGCTTTTTATACATTCTGGCATTAGTATCAAAAGCTGATATAAGCAAAACTTCACAAGTGTGTCCGTTCGTCATACACCTCGTTTTCCCTCTTTTTGAAAATTGTATGAATCGTATATCATATGCTTGTTTGTTTCTCATATTCGACACAAATAGAAAAGGGCAGTATGATAAAATGTGTTTGCAGAGGGAGGTTGGACGGATGAAAATAAAAACGATATTGGCGGTTATTTTATTAACTGTGTTGGCTATTTTTGTCGTACGAGAAATCGTTGTTTCAAATGAAGATGATAAGAATTTAAACGATGAACAAATCGAAAGTACGGCAGATATGGAAGCTATACAAGAAACGGGTTTGCAAATTGGAGAAACCGCTCCAGATTTTACGTTAACCAATTTACAAGGAGACGAGATGACACTTTCTCATTTTCGTGGCAAAAAAGTGGTCTTAAATTTTTGGGCATCTTGGTGTGGTCCTTGTCGTTCGGAGATGCCTGATATGCAAAAGTTTTATGAAGCAACGAGCGATAAAAATATCGAAGTCTTAGCAGTAAATTTAACACACTTTGAAAGACAACGTGAACATGTTGATGAATTCGTTAAAGAATTTGGGCTAACATTTCCAATCCCGTTAGATGTTGATAACAAACAATATGAAGCGTACAAAGTGCTAACGATTCCGACAACCTATTTTTTAGATGAGCAAGGAATCATTCAGCAAAAACATTTAGGTCCGATGACATATGAATTTATGGAGGAAATAATAGCCTCAATAACTAAATGATTTTTTGCCGCCCGTTGCCCAAGGTAGGAGTAACGGGCGATTATGCGTATAAATCGATTTAATAAAAGCAAAAAAAACCCTTTAAATGTGGGGGAACATTTAAAGGGTTTGGAAAAGGGTTAACTTTATAAAAATGTAAAAAGGGGGATTTACTTACATTATTCCCGTTTATAAAAAAGTTAAACCTTTTTTATAAATAAATTTAGACTTGCGGTGATATGTCAAGAGAAAAATAATTAAATATTTGATTATCAGGTACCGTCAAGAATTTTGTGTAAGTCGATAGGGCTCTCACTTGAACTGTCAATATAATGGTGCTTAAGCAACCTTAACAACTATACAAAAAATGTCAGAAGGT
>NZ_JBEUEL010000034.1:0-30683 GCF_041725775.1 Pueribacillus sp. YX66
CGTTAGGGTTATTTTCTATCAAGAGTGGATCAGTTTTCAATTGTCATGGTGGATCACTTTTAAGTTACCATATACACTTAACCTATTAATTCTAATTAATAGTTACAAATCTTTGACGAATGTATGCTTAAAATGTTTGTAGTTATCTTTTGAATAGTCATTTAGATTATTAGGGGCGGAGTCGGGTGTTAAAATGAAAGAGAGTTTTCTAAATCAGATAAGAAAGTGCCCACAAAAGCTTGACTCAGTCAAACACTCGTAGATTCTCGTCATAGTTACGGGCATTTGCTATAATAGTAGAAAAATTGGTCTGAAGGATTGGTTACCATTGAAAAAAGAGTTGACGTACAGTTCAACGATTAAAACCCGACCTTATTTTTATATGGAAACGCGAAAACTTGCCCATTATGGGTTGCAAGGTTTGAATAAAGAAGCGTTGCTTGAGAAAGTGATGGTTGAAAACATTTTACAATTTCAAACGGATCGGCGAAAGCGTGAAGTGTTTACATCGATCATGAAGCGTTTAGAACAATTAGATGACGTGCTACTTCATCATCTCGTCAATAGTGACACTGAAACGAGTAAGCTACTCGTCCTTTATAGCATTTTAAAAACCGATCGGTTATTTTTTGAATTCATGAATGAAGTATATAAAGAAAAAATACGTTTGCTTGATATGAGTCTTACGAACCGCGACTTTTTTAATTTTTTCGAAGCGAAACGTCAACAAAGTGAAAAAGTGGCATCGTGGAAAGATTATACGTTTTATAAGCTACAGCAAGTGTATATTCGCATTTTATATGAAGCGGGACTTTTAAAAACGCAAAAAGAACCGCGTGAGTTGCAAGTAGGTATGTTGAACTACACTGTGAAAGAGCATTTGCTTGCGAAAGCAGAGCATACATATATTGAAATTTTAACGGGTGAGCGTGTATGAAAACGATTCAAGAACGTCTGGCAGAAATTTTACCGAAAATTACAGACCCTGCTTTTCGTGAAAGCAAAGGATTGAGCAATGAAGTCGGCTATCATATTTTTGACTATGATCCCGAGCATGAAATGATCGTTCGCGACCATATTGCGTTTATAAAAGAACGTGTGAATAAAGCCGGATCAGACATTTACATTCGTGAGTTTGATCTTTACGAGATCGTCATTGCAATTTTAGAGGAAAAAGGCTATCTACAAAAAAACTTCGAAATGGAACAGCGCAGAGGGAGCGCCTTCGTGTTAAATGCGACACAAAAATCGTTGCGCTTAACGTTAAATAACGATCTCGTCATCCATTATATGAAAGACCGTGTTCAGTCGAATGATATCGTGTTTATTACAGGGGTTGGACGAGCGTTTCCATTCATTCGTTCCCATACGATTTTAAATAACATTCATCGAGCGGTCGGGCGGTTGCCTGTCGTCATGTTTTTTCCAGGAAAATATAACGGTCAGTCGTTAATGTTGTTTAACGAATTGAAAGATGATAACTATTATCGCGCGTTCCCATTAGTTGGTTATCGATAGGGGGTCAAACAATGAAAATTACGAAGATGTTTCGTAAACCGATTGAACGGGATATCCCAGGTGTTATTAAAATCGGAAATGAAGAGGAGAACATTCATCAGGAGTTGGATGAATATGTCGTAACCGATGAAATCGAGCGACATATGCAAGCTTTTTTTGAAGCATATAAAAAAGCGATCACGGGTCCGACGGATGAAGTCGGTGTGTGGATCTCTGGTTTTTTCGGATCAGGGAAATCGCATTTTCTTAAAATTTTATCGTATCTAACAAAAAATGATGTCGTGAACGGGAAGCAAGTCGTCGATTATTTTACTGATAAGGTTACCGATCCGACGATTTTAGAAAATATTAAGCTAGCTGGAAGCGTTGAAAAAGACGTTATTTTATTTGATATTGATGCAAAAAGTGAAGCGGATGCAAAAAATGAAAAAGACGCGATCGTCAAAGTGATGAACAAAGCGTTTAATGAAATGCAAGGTTTTTGTGGGGCGATCCCTTGGATTGCCGATATGGAACGAACGCTTGTTAAAAACGGGGAATATGAAACGTTTAAAGCAACGTTTAAAGACATCTCGGGGAATGAATGGGTCGATTCGCGAGAAGATTTTTATTACGAAGAAGATGCGATTATCGAAGCGTTAACGAAAGCAACGAAGATGAGTGAAGAAGCGGCTCGCAACTGGTTTGAACGAGCGGAACAAGAGTATTCGATCAGCATTGAACGATTTGCAGACCGTGTCCGTGAATATATAGAAGGAAAAAAGCACGAGCATCACGTTTTATTTTTCATAGATGAAATCGGGCAATACATTGGGGAAGATTCACGACTCATGCTAAATTTGCAAACGATCGTGCATGAACTTGGCATAAAATGTAAAGGAAAAGCATGGGTTATTGTCACGAGCCAAGAAGATTATGATTCCTTTTTACAAGTCAAAGGGCATGACTTTTCAAAAATTCAAGGTCGTTTCGATACGAAGTTAAGCTTATCGAGTGCTTACGTCGATGAAGTCATTACGAAGCGACTATTATTAAAAAATGAAGCAGCACAAGATCAGCTTAAAGCGATTTTTCATGAGAAGCAATCGAGCTTGAACAATTTGATCGACTTCCCTGAAAACATGGCGGAAATGAAGCGATATTCGAGTGAACAAGATTTTGTTGACGTCTATCCGTTCGTTCCGTACCAATTTAACTTATTACAACGTGCGATTACGGAAATTGCGCACCATTCAAGCTCAACAAAACACCAATCACGTGGAGAGCGTTCGATGTTAAGTGCATTCCGTGAAGCAGCGATTCAGTATGCTGAAAAAGAAGCGGGAACGTTAATTCCATTTTCGGCATTTTATGGTCCGATGATCGCCTTTCTCGATACGAGTGTCCATCTCGTCATTATTCAAGCTTCGAAAAACTCTCGCCTGAATGAAGATGACGTTGAGATTTTAAAGTTGCTGTTCCTCATTAAACACGTGAAAGAAATGCCGGCAACGATTGAAAATTTAGCGACGTTAATGGTTCATCACATTGATGCGGACAAAATTGAAATTAAAAAACAAATCGAGCGTTCCCTATCTCGACTTTTAAATGAAACACTCATTCAGAAAAATGGCGATGAATACGACTTTCTCACGAACGATGAACAAGACGTCAATCGTGAAATTCGGAACATGCAAATCGATCATGCAGAAGTGATGAAAGAAATCGGTGAAGAAATTTTCCACAATATTTATGTCGATACGAAATATCGTCACTCCCGTCAACACGATTTTGATTTTAACGCACTCATCGATGATCGACCAGTAGGAACACAAGTTCATGACATTGGTATCCGTGTCCTCACACCAGACTACGATGCTGTTCATGAACTGCATCAAGCCGAATTACGAGCGATGTCGTTGCGTGAGCCGAATGTGATCGTTCACTTACCTGTACACCAGACGGCATACTTAGAAGAGATGGTTGAAGTTTTAAAAATTCAAGCCTACATTCGTCGTAAAAGTGGCTCCGAATTATCAGAAGCGATCGAAGAAATAAAATTAAAAAAAGGGAAAGAAGCGGATGAGCGAAAAGGACGTGTGAAGACGTATTTAATTGAAGCGCTTGAACAAGCAGACATTTACGCTAATGGCCAAAAGCTTGACATTAGAGCAAAAAATCCAGCCGAACGAATAAATGAAGGCTTTAAAACACTCATTCACAGCTTGTATGACAAACTTGGTTACGTAAAAGAATTTGCAAGTGAAGAAACATTAAAAGAACTCGTCGAACAGCCAGTCGAGCAACAGACACTCGAAGGCGGTAGCCCGAACGAGCTAGCCATTAATGAAGTGAATAAATTTATTGAACGACTAAGTAAACGCAATCACCCGCCAACCGTGAAAGCTGTGCTCGTTCATTTTTCAAATCAACCGTACGGATGGAACGAGCGTGACACGCAAGCGGTTTTAATCACATTATTCAAGCGCCAAGACATTCGATTTTTATTAAATAGTTCGTACGTTAAACCAGACAATCGTGAATTGCTCACCTACGTTACGAAGCGGGATTACATTGATCGTGTGACGGTGAAAACCCGGGAACGCATTTCCCCATTATTAATGAAAAACGTGAAAGACTTAAGTCGTGATCTGTTCGGTATTACCGTTTTACCAGATGATGAAGACGGATTAATGAATCGGTTTAAAGATTTGTTAAGCCAAGAAAAAGAAAAAATTGCACAATTACTCCAAAAGTATGTTCACCGTTCTTACCCTGGGAAGGAAATTCTCGAAGAAGGTGAGACGCTCATTCAACAGCTCATGTTGATTGATGATGCGATGACGTTTTTTACACGAGCACGCGAATGGCGTCACGACTTTCTTCAATATGCACAAGAGGTTCAACAAGTGAAAGACTTTTTCGAAACGAACCAGTGGGAAATTTACGATAATGCGATGAAGAAGCTCAATATTTTTGAGCATAATCGCTCATATGTTCATGATGAAACGATTTTAGAAGCGGTTAGTGAAATGGAAAGCATTGTTCGACATGTTGAACCGTATTCACGTATTCAAGAGTTACCTGCCCTCTATCAAACGTTCGACGATCGCTTCGTAGATTTACTTTCGGAAGAATGTGAACCGATTCGCAAGCTGATTGAAGAAGACCGTCAAGCCGTTCTTGCAGAGCTAAATCAACATCCCGAAGTGAAAGACATCTTTTTACAAAACGTACTCGATCGCTTCCAGTCATTAAAAGAGCGACTCGACACGGTCAATAACTTCTATGAAGCGATTGCGATGGAAACGGAAAGTGACCGCTTGAAAGTCCGACTCATTCATGACATTCAACAAAAAGTCGTTGAACTCGAACACGAAAAAGCAATGGCTGCCACTCCTAAAGAAGAAAAAGCAGTCGAGCCAGTCAAACCAAAACCGCAAAAACAAATGAAAACATTAAGCAAAACACAAGTGATGCGTGGAACGACTAGAATTGAATCGAAGGAAGACATCGACCGATTTGTCGAAGACTTACGTAAAAAACTAGAGTCTGAGCTTGACGAAAATACGATTATTACGCTTGTGTAGTGAAAGTGTAGTACGAGGAACGATAGCCCGCACGAGCGGGCTTTTCTCAATCGAAGGGGGAAAGTTTTACCATGAACAAATCTGCGATTCGCAATTTTGCAGTGAACGCAAGAAAGAAACTAATAGATGATGTCAAACAGAAAGCGTATCAACTCGGCATAACCGAATCCGAAGTGAAAGAGCCTGAAGTATACCAAGATGGCTTTCGTATCAATCAACAATTTTATAAAAAATATGAAATTAAACAGAGAGAAAAACTTCTCAATCAAATCGAAGAAAAAGGCTTCGAGCACGTCATGGAAGAAGTTGCATACACGTGGTTCAACCGTTTTATCGCGATTCGCTTTATGGAAGTGAACGACTATTTGCCGACAGGAGTGCGTCTCTTTTCATCGATCATCGAAGGTAAAACCGAGCCAGATGCCGTATCGGAAGTTGATATGATCGCTCACGATCTCGAACTTGATATGGATCTCGTCTATCAACTTCAAGATGCCAACGACACAGAAGGTTTATTCAAATATATTCTCGTCAAACAGTGTAATAAACTTGGCGAAATCATGCCTGTCGTCTTTGAACGAATTGCGGACTATACGGAATTGCTTTTACCTGATCAGCTATTATCCGAAGGCTCTGTTATTCGTGACATGGTCGAACTCATTGAAGAGTCAGATTGGAAAAAAGAAGTAGAAATTATCGGTTGGTTGTACCAATATTATATTTCTGAAGAAAATGAACGTGTTATAAAAGCTAAAAAAAGATATAAATCTCATGAGTTACCGTATGCAACTCAACTTTTTACACCTAATTGGATTGTACGCTATATGGTGCAAAACTCTTTAGGTCGTTATTGGATTGAATCACATCCTGAACATCGGACCTTAATAAGCAATTGGGAATTTTACTTGGAAAATTCTGATCAATGGGAAGTAAATCAAGAAAAGTTAGCTTCGTATTTAAACAAGGACCTAAAAGTAGAAGATATTAAATGTTTCGATCCTGCAATGGGTAGCGGTCATATTCTCGTTTATATGTTCGATGTCTTGTATGAAATATATCGAGAATGTGGCTATATGGAACGAGAAATTCCGAGACTAATCATTGAAAACAACTTATACGGATTGGATATAGATGATAGAGCATATCAATTAGCGACTTTTTCAGTCATTATGAAAGCGATGAAATACAATCGTCATTTTCTCCAAAGTATAGAACAAGAAGGCTTAACTCTGAATATAGCTTCAATTCAAGAAACAAATCAACTTACGGAAGATGAAATTATTTTTTTAGCCGGAGAATCTTCTGGTGAAGATTTTGAGAAAATGTATAGCTTTTTGAAGCAATTTCATCATGCAAAAGTAATAGGAGCTTTAATTAAAATCCAATCATTTGACGAGGAGTTTTTAACAAAACGTGTGCATGCTCTTAAAGAAGAACCTGAAACATTATTTAATTTCGACATGAAAGAACGCTTAATACCGCTTTTAGAATCGTTAATTAAACAAGCAAAAATAATGAGTCGACAGTATGATATTTTTGTTACAAATCCACCGTATGCAGGGAATCGGTATGTTCCAAATGAGACTTTAAAAAATATATCTAAGCATTACCCAGAAGTAAAATCTGATTTGTTTTCTTCATTTGTTGAATATAGTTTTAATGCAACAAAACAAGATGGACAAATTGGATTTATGACCCCATATGTGTGGATGTTTATTTCGTCATATGAAAAGTTGCGTAAAAATATCATTGATAACCGAACAATTAGTAGTTTAATTCAACTAGAGTATTCAGGTTTTGATGGTGCAACTGTACCAATATGTACATTTACTTTAAGAAATTATAGTTGTGAAGTAGAAGGCGAATATATAAGATTATCCGATTTTAAAGGTTCAAAAAATCAACCGATTAAAACCTTAGAAGCTGTTAAAAATCCAAAGGTTTATTATCGATATACATTTGCTCAAGAAAATTTCAAAAAAGTGCCAGGTAATCCAATTATTTATTGGGCCAGTAATAGGGTAATTAATATATTTAGTAAAAATAATAAAATTAACGATAACGTTGATACCAAGGTTGGTTTACAAACTGGGAATAATGAACGTTTTTTAAGGTTATGGTATGAAATTAACATTAACAAGATTGGTTTTAACTGTATTAATACACAAATGGCAATTAAAAGTATGAAAAAATGGTTTCCTTATAATAAAGGTGGCTCATATCGGAAATGGTATGGGAATCAAGAGTATGTCGTAAACTGGGAAAATGATGGTTATGAAATAAAACATTTTTTTGATAACCGTGGAAAATTACGTTCTAGACCACAAAATATAGATTATTATTTTAAACAAAGTATAACGTGGTCATTTGTTAGTTCAGCTTATTTTGGAGTTCGATATTCACCTAAAGGGTTTATTTTTGATGTAGGTGGATCTTCATTATTCCCTGAAGATAAAGACATTTATTTTTTAACGGGCTTGTTAACAAGTAAATTAGCTTACTTTTTCTTAATGAATTTAAACCCAACGTTAAATTTTCAAGTAGGAAATGTTGGAAGTATCCCCTTGCCAGATCAAGATCATGATTACAGAATGACGATTGAGGAGATAGTAACAGAGTCAATTAGTATATCTAAAAAAGACTGGGACTCTTTCGAAACCTCATGGGACTTCAAGCACCATCCGTTTATCAATGGCGAACCGACGATAAAACAAGCGTATGAGAAATGGGAACGGGAAGCAGAAGAGCGATTCCAGACGTTAAAAGCGAATGAAGAAGAATTGAATCGGATCTTTATTGATATTTATGGATTACAAGATGAACTCACACCTGAAGTTGAAGATAAAGATGTCACCGTTCGTAAAGCGGATCTAGAAAGAGACGTGAAGTCATTTATTTCCTATGCGGTCGGTTGTATGTTAGGACGTTATTCGCTCGATGAAGAAGGTCTCATCTATGCTGGTGGTGAATTTGATCCGTCAAAGTATACGTCATTTCCAGCGGATGAAGACAACGTCATTCCGATTACAGACGAAGATTATTTTGACGATGACATCGTCGCTCGCTTTGTTGAGTTTGTTCGCACGGTGTACGGTGAAGAGAGCTTAGAAGACAATCTCGAATTCATTGCGGAAGCATTATCAAAAAGAGACAATGAAACGGCACGTCAACGGATTCGTCGTTATTTCTTAAATGAGTTTTATACGGATCACGTGCGTATTTATCAAAAGCGTCCGATTTATTGGCAGTTTGATAGTGGTCGACAAAATGGGTTTAAAGCACTCGTTTACATGCATCGTTACGATTCCAATCTTGTTGCTCGAGTTCGTACGGAATATTTGCACATGTTACAACGAAAATATGAGTCGGAAATGCAGCGGTTAAATGGTGTTATCGATTCGGATGTTTCTAAAACTGAAAAACGAGCAGCAACGAAACAGAAAGAAAAATTACAAAAGCAATTGAGCGAATGTCGCGAGTACGATCAAGTGATTGCGCATATTGCCAATCAACGCATTGAAATTGATCTTGATGACGGTGTGAAAGTGAACTATGCGAAATTCCAAAACATTGAAGTTCCGCAAGGGGAAGGAAAAGCACCGCTAAAGAACAATCTCTTAAAGAAGATATAGTCAAGGAAAGCAACTCAACTGAAGGTTGATAACACTTGCAATTAAGCTTCTTAGTTACTAGTAACATGAAGCAATTTTAATGATCCGAATTTATTGGTGGAAACAATCTTCTTATTTGGAGATTATACAAAACATTATCGTTAGAATTAATATAATCGCTATATTACACTGTGCTTCTAGATCCTTTTTCAATTTTTTGCTAAGTTATATATAATCCGTTACAATTGTGTTATAGTAAAGATGACGAGGTGAGCGAAACACCCCGTCACAAGTAGTTGCATGCCGCCAGATGAGCGGCTGACCAAAAAGAAACGATGTTCACCCATGAAGTAACTACCTCACATTCTTTGGATCAGAGCGGAGGGGGTTACTTCTTTTTATTCGTGACAAGGGTTATGATTCCAACAACAACGGCAAGTGTTGTTGCTAGAAAAATACCAAACTGAATCAATACACTCAGTACATCATATGTCACCAATGATGATCACCCCCTTTCAAAAAGGGAGTGTCAACCGCCCATCCACTTATGCAACTACATGTATTATTTTACCATTTCTAAATAAAAATAGCTATGAAAAGAGGACAAGTGTTCTCTTTCTAGGAGCGAATACAAATGAATGTATCGAAAGTTGAACGAGAATTAAAAGCGTTATTTGAAAAAGAATTAACACATAACCGTAGGCGTCATGTCGTGTTTTGGTATGATGCAAGCGGTGAATTTTTAAATGAAGTGAAAGAACTTGAACTTGATGATGTCCGCATTTGGACGTTAACGGAGAATAATTTATTTGCAACGAAGTATGAGCTTGAAACCGCTGATCCCGATTCGCATTTTCTCATCTATGCGAATATGCCGAAACCGACTCCGCGTGAAGATTGGTTGTTTTTACATTATAAAAATGGCATGGAGTATACGAGCGATCGCGTGACAATGACGATGCGTGAAGTCGGTGTCGAAGACGATCAGCTTCGACCAGTGTTTGAAAAATATTCGACTTTTTTTCGCCGTCAAACACGGAAAGAAACGTTTCTCTCTTTTTCAACGACGTTTGATTCAAAAGAAAAGATTGATTTAGCCGTTTTGGCAACGTTGACGAAAAGTCCGTTTCTCTCTTCAGATGAATGCGTACGTGCGTTATTAAAAGAGGAATTAAAAGAAAAAAATCGCTTTTGGGAAGAAGTTGAAAAGTATGGTGATGTTGCGACATTTTGGCAGTTAATGGAACGTCATTACGGCTATTCGTTAGAAGAGCGAACATTATCTTCGTTATTTTTGTTTTTTATGATGACGTATTTATCAGATCAAGTAGACGTTGACCTGCTCCCGAGCGAGTGGCAGCCGTACATTTCTAGTCGACCGATGAATGTCATTGTCTTTATGAATCAATGGATGAATCATACGACAGATCGTGAAGTATTCAATCAGCTCGCTGATCGATTCGCTGAGCAAGTACATATTAATTTAATCGTAGAAAATTGGGCGATCGATGCGATTGTGCAAGCAGATGGTTTTCGGCAATTTGATGAAAAAGTCATCGCTTACTTGCAAGAACAGCTCGTTTATGACGTCAATCAATTTGCGTATTATAAAGACATTTTGACGGAACGACGTCGTTTACATTGGTACTCAGAGTTTCAAGCGGAATATGAAGCGATTGAAAATGGACGGTGGTTGCTTCAGTTCGTTCAAGAAAAAGATAACTATATCCCTGATCAATCGGCGTACGATCTTTTTCAAGCGTATGCTTCCGATTATTATCGCGCGGATTTATTTTACCGAAAGTTTTATACGGCGTTTGACCGGATTGAGCGAAAAGAACGTCTCTTTCCGTTGCGAGAAAAAATCGAGAATGTGTATACGAATTGGTATTTGCAAGAGTTGTCGATCAGGTGGACAAATCGACAAAATAAAGAGCTCGTTCCGACGTGGACGATTGCTCGGATTGCACAGCAAACGCAATTTTATCAAACGTACATTGAACCAATCATTTCGTCTGATGAACGTGCATTTGTGATTATTTCTGATGCTCTTCGTTATGAAGTAGCGAAAGAATTGATGGATGTATTAAACAATGAGCGTAAAGCGTCGACTGATTTGCAAGCGATGCAAGGGGTGATTCCTTCTTATACCGAATTAGGAATGGCAAGCTTGCTTCCACATGAAACGATTGAATATGTAGAGGGTCACGTCGTTGTCGATGATATTCGAGCGCAAGGGTTAGAAAATCGCAAGGCGATTTTGCAAAAGCATGTGAAAAATGCAGTAGCGTTTACATTTCAAGAGTTAATGGCGAAAAACCGTACTCAATTAAGAGAATCTTTAGCTGGTCAGAAGCTCATCTACATTTATCACAATACGATTGATGCAAGAGGGGATCATGCGGCGACAGAAGTTGGTGTATTTGAAGCAGCGGAAGCAGCTATTCACGATATACGTCGTCTCGTCAATCAACTCGTCAATAATGTCAGTGCATCGAATATTTTTATAACAGCCGATCATGGATTTCTATATGAACGACAACGGTTGGAAGAACGAGATAAACTTCCGAAGCATGTGGAGGAAGCGATTCGAATCAAACGTCGTTACGTTTTGTCACAGCAAATACGAACGAAGCAAGAGGAAGGGACGCTTACTTATGAAGTCCATCACCTCCTCGATCAACGCACTCCGCTGTATGTGACGGTTCCGAATGGAACGACTCGCTTTTCCATTCAAGGAACGGGGGCGAACTACGTTCATGGTGGTTCGATGTTACAAGAAATCGTCATTCCTGTCATTACGTTTAAAAATGATCGGAGTAAATTCTCGAAAAATATGATTCAATATGTCGATGTAAAACTTACAACTCCATTACGAAAAGTAACGAATCAAGTGATATATTTGGAATTTTTCCAAACAGAAAAAGTTGAGGAAAAACGACTTCCACGTACGTTTTCCCTTTATTTTATCGATGAAAATGGAGAACGTGTTTCAAATGAAAACTTGCTCATTGCTGATAGTGAGTCATCCGAACCAAGTGAACGGACGTTTAAAGAAAAGTTTGTGTTTAGAACGATGTCATACGAACGAGAAATAGAATATTACTTAATTTTAAAAGATGAAGCAACAAATGAAATTTATGATAAAGTCCCGTTTACGATCGATTTTTTGTCTGAATTGAATTAACTTATTAACCGAAGTGAGTGGAATACAAAAAGGATTCCCTCACTTTTTATTTTTTTAAAAAAACTTGTTGCTTTTTCCAATAAAGTAAAATATACTTATAATACCCATTAAAATTATATGAATTATATGCATAGGGTGATAAGTGTGATTGATGTTCGAAATATTTCGAAATCGTTTAAAAGTAACGGGGATGTTTTTACTGTTCTTGAAGATGTTTCGTTCCGAGTTGTGGAAGGAGAAATTGTAACTCTTCTCGGGCAAAGCGGATGTGGGAAAAGCACACTTCTGCAAATTATCGGTGGGTTTTTACAAGCAAATCGTGGCTCAGTTTTATTTAATGGGAATGAAGTAAAACGCCCAACGAAGCAATGTTTGATGTTATTTCAACAGCAGAATTTACTTCCGTGGCGGACTGTGTTAAAAAATGTGCTGCTTGGCTTAGAAAACGAAGGGATCTCTGCAAATGAAAAACAAAAACGAGCGATAGAAGCGCTACAGTTTGTTGGGCTTAGAGATCATATGGAACAGTTTCCGCATCAATTGTCTGGAGGGATGCAGCAACGCGTGGCAATAGCAAGAGCGTTTGCGATGGAGCCGTCCATTATTTTAATGGATGAACCGTTTGCAGCACTTGATACGTTTAATCGTTACAAATTACAAGATGAACTTTTGAACATTCAAGTGAAGAAAAAATCGACGATTCTGATCGTTACTCACGATATTGATGAAGCTGTATACGTATCTGACCGCGTGCTCATTATGCAGTCTAATCCAGGCAGAATATTTAAAGAAATAAACATCAAATTATCGAAGCCACGTGACCGTACACATGATGATTTCAACTATTTTCGTAAAAAAATACTTGATGAATTTGCGGTTAGCGGTGAGCGTCCACAATTAGAATATACGATTTGAGGTACGTCATGATGAAGAAAATTTATATTCCTTTTCTTGTATTATTCCTACTATTAGTTTCTGCTTGTGGGCAAACAAGTGGAACAGAAAAGATTGAAAAGCCGACAATAAAAATTGGATATTTACCAATTACTCATGCGGGTCCCTTATATTTAGATGCTCATCTTCATCATGGAGAATTTGAAAACTATTCGATTGAAATGGTGAAGTTCGGATCATGGCCAGATTTAATGGATGCCTTAAATACGGGGCGAATTGACGGAGCTTCGGTTTTAATTGAACTGGCGATGAAAGCGAGAGAGCAAGGAATCGATTTAAAAGCAATTGCGCTTGGTCATAAAGATGGAAATGTCATGATCACATCGAAAGAGATTGAAAAAACAGAAGATTTAGTCGGGAAAACGTATGCCATCCCGCATAAGTTTTCAACTCATAATCTACTCCTTAATGAAATGATGAAAAAAGACGGTTTCACATATGAAGATGTTAACGTTGTCGAAATGCCTCCTGCTGAAATGCCAGCAGCATTAGCCGAAAATAGAATTGCTGGTTATGTTGTTGCAGAACCGTTCGGTGCTCATTCAGTCGTGCTTGGTCATGGGAAAGTGCACTATCATTCTAACGAAATTTGGCCAGATTCCTATTGTTGTGTTCTCGTGCTTCGAAACGATTTTATCCAGCAACATGAAGAAGTAACCCATTCTTTTGTGAAGCAATATGTAGAATCTGGAAAACGAGCAAATGAGAGGGGAAAAGAGCTGTTTGAGTCATTCGCTACATTTATGCAAGTCGATGAAGAAGTGCTCGATCTGTCGTTGGAGTGGATTTCATTCGCTGAGTTACGTATTGAAGAAGAGGAATACAACAAGCTAAGTCAATTTATGGTTGAAATGGGTTTATCTGAACAACCACCAGCATATGAAGATTTTGTCGATCATTCGTTTATAGAGGATGTTCAAAACGTTCGGGAACGATAGGTTGCGAATCTCTTTGCAACGTCTCAACTAAGCAATTACCACATCTAAAGACTCGGCACTAGCTAAGTTTTCTTTAACAGCTTGCGCTTACGTGATTCACGTATAGGAATTAATGTTCTTCTGCCAAACACGTGCAAGTCTTTTGATGCACAGGATGTGCCACTGCTGTCGTTCTCACAGGAGTCAAATAATGATTCAGCGAGTATGCTGCTGTGAGTAAACCTAAAACAATAATTTTTGAATAAGCAATGAGTGTTTCGAACGTGAGTTTGAGCTTTTTAATATAGAAGTCAGTCCGTTCTATGCAATAGTATAGCTTAGAGCAATACTTTCTCGACTTTCGACGCACATGCTGTTGCAACAGGAGGTTGCGAATTTAGTCGACTTTGTCTCTCGTTGTCGTCCTTTTTAAACACACTTTTTTGATGAAGTGAAGTGATTCAATGTGGAAGTCATGAAAAAACCGATCAATTTTATCGTTAGTTTTATTTTGTTACTCACTGCCTGGCAACTTTTGATTACATTAGGCGGTTATGATGACGCATTATTTCCGTCTCCAACAACTGTGTTTTTATCGTTACTTGACCTTGTTAAAAGTGGGACATTGTTTAAAGATGTCGCCGTTAGTCTGAGTCGTTTTGCAATTGGGTATTTGTTAGCAGTTATTCCAGCGATTGTGCTCGGATTAATGTTAGGAAGGATGCCACGTGTTTGGCAAGTACTTGATCCGATTGTCCAACTTATTCGACCTGTTTCGCCAGTAGCATGGTCCCCGTTTATCGTCCTTTGGTTTGGAATTGGAAATATTCCAGCGATTGTCATTATTTTTATTGCTGCGTTTTTTCCTGTTTTGTTAACGACAGTGTCAGCAGCGAGAAAAGTCGAGCATGATTATATAAAAATTGCCCAAAACCTCGAAGTGAACAAATTTGAATTTTTGTGTAAATTTGTTTTCCCAGCATCTTTTCCGGCAATTGTCAGTGGGCTTCGTGTTGCAGTAGGTACTGCATGGATCTTTTTAGTTGCTGGCGAAATGGTTGGCTCACAGTCTGGACTTGGATTTCTTATCGTTGATGCGAGGAATACGTTAAACCTTGCGAATGTACTCGCTGGGATAGTTGTTATCGGGTTGTTGGGGTTTCTTCTTGACCGGTTTATTTCAGTTTTTGAACGTTTCATCGGTCGGTATTTCGGAACTGCGTCTTAATATAAAAATTTTTTAATAACAAATGGAGGTAAGCCTAACATGAGTTTATTTTTAGTTGAAGCATCTTTACAAGACATAGTTAAAACGAAGGAGCAGTTAACGAAAAAAGTAGAGGAGTTGGAAGTAAAGTTAAAAAACAATGAGTCTTCTTTAATTGAATTACAAGTTTCTACAGACTTTACTCGTTCATTTTTTATCATTGAAGCGATAGATGAACAGTCAACGCTCGAACATCTAAATGACGTAGGGATTATTGCTAATTTAGTAAAAGAAGTAAGATTAGTCGGTGATGAACTAGACAATGTAAAGGCGAACAAAGATAAAGTAAATTACCTAGTTGAATGGAATTTACCAGAAGATTTAACGATGGAAAAGTATTTGGAAAGGAAAAAGCAAAATTCAGTTTATTACGATGAAGTACCAGAAGTGTCGTTTGCTCGTACGTACGTATGTGAAGACATGACAAAATGCCTTTGTTTTTATGATGCGCCAGATGAAACGGCTGTTACACGTGCACGTGAAGCAGTTAAAGCCCCAATCGATGAAATTACGGAAATTTTGGATAAAGAATAAAGGTCAGGAGTGGCAACGATGGTAAAAAGCGAAATTAATAAACTCGATGCACTGATTGACACGGAGTTAAAGCCTTACGTAAATAAAATTGATAAAGAAGCTTTTTACGCTAAACATTTTTTGCGCAGGCTTGGTGAAGAAGGTTTTTTTGCATCCGTTAATCGTAGTCCGAAGCATGTTTTGTTTGATGAATTAAAACTTGTGGAAGCGACTGCAAAAACGTGTATGACAACTGCTTTTTGCCTATGGTGTCACTTGGCAGCCCTTACGTATATCCGTAATTCAGAAAATACGACTTTGAAAGAAGAGCTCCTTCCTCTTCTTGAAAGTGGTGAACGACTTGGTGGTACAGGTCTTTCGAATCCGATGAAGTATTATGCACAACTTGAAAATCTTCATCTTCAAGCGAAGAGGGTTGATGGTGGGTTTGAAATAACGGGGGTTTTACCAGCCGTTTCTAATCTTGCAAAGGATCATGTCTTTGCTTTTATTGCGGAAGTGCAAGAAGGTAAGCGAATCATGGGATTTATTCCGTTTCATGCAAATGGACTCGAAACGAAAGAAAAACGAGATTATCTTGGATTGAATGGCAGTGCAACGTTCGCGTGTAAGTTTCATCATGTGTTTGTTCCCTATGAGCGAATTGTTACTGAAGATGCAGACGACTTTGTAAAGCGGATTCGACCAACATTTATCGTTTATCAAATTCCACTCGGGTTAGGTGTAACGGAAGCGTCAATCAACTGCATCGAAAAAGTTCGTAATATAAAAAACGGTTGCAATCGATATTTACCAATTCAAGCAGAAGAATTGAAAGAAAAGTTAGTAAAATTGCACGCTGATTTGAAGCAGCTCAATGTCAGTGAAGAACATTGGCGTGAGATCGTGAAACTTAGGCTAAAGACAGCTTACGTAACGTTACGAGCTGTTGAAACTGCTATGATTCACCAAGGAGGTGCAGGCTATTTAAAATATAGCCATGCATCACGGAGACTTCGAGAGGCTTACTTTTTTGCTAATTTAACTCCGACGATTAAACATTTAGAAAAACTATTAACTTCATAATTTAACAAGGCGAAAGGGATTATCTTTCGCCTTAATTTATTGATGCGCTTGCTTTTTTCCGTTGCATTATTAATATAAATAAAATAAAACTGCTGCATAAAACAACGGTCGTCCCGATTAAGAACGCACCATTCGCAGTTACGGCGAGTGCACCAGTCATAACAGAACCGACAACGACACCGAGTGAGAAAAACGCATAAAACAGTCCAAATGCTTTTCCTCTATCAAGCACATTTGTGTGCTGGATAATTAAAGCGTTAATTGAAGGAAAAATGAACGAAAAACCAATTCCATATATCACCATAATCATGTATAACAATGAAAGTTGCGACGTTACGCTTAAAAGTAACAATCCAATTCCTAAAATGACTAAGCCTGTGTTCAACATATATTCATGAGCGAATCGATCAAATAGTTTATTCGTAGGGAGAATGAAAATTAAAATTGCTGTGAATGCAAATGTACTCATTAACATACCACTCACTTCGTTTCCGTAATTCAATGCTTCAATTTTTAACGGGAGCATATAGGCAAGTACTCCTTGTGAGAACATAAGCGCAAACGAACCTAAATAAGCATAAAAGAGCGGCACATTTTTTAATAAGTCGATAATGGATTTGCCTGTTTCTTTACTGTCAATCCGTCTTGACATTGTTGCTTCCGTTTGTGGCAATAGCAGAAACGCTAATAGTGCTGTTATTAGCATAAGTCCACCAATTATAAGGAAAACCCACTTAACCCCAGCAGTTTCTGTCATCATTCCCCCGAAGGCTGGACCAAGAACAGCCGCTAAACCGACAATTGCTCCAGATAACGCCATCGATTTCCCTTTTTTCGTTTTGACTGAAGTGTTTGCTAAATAAGTAAACGCTGCTGGTACGAGTAACCCTCCGCTTAACCCGTGAAAGAAGCGTGCGAGAATTAATTGAATAGGAGTATGAACTAGTGAATAGGAAAGTAGAATGAGTCCAGTTATTCCTAGCCCGATATAGAGGACACGCTTCGCACCGTTTTTATCGATCCAAAAGCCCGCGAAAATATTTCCGATAATATTCGTAAATGAATACATGCCAACTGCCAATCCAATTAGGAGTGGTGTTGCACCTAACTCGTGAGCAAACGGACTTATAATCGGTAATTGTGCAAATGTATCGATAAACGCAACGAGTATAATGACATATATAAAATAAATCATGTTACCGCTTCCTAATCGTTATGTTTGATACTTTTATTATAAGAGTAGATTTGGATCGAAACAATGAAACAGTTTAGTTTTCACCTAATGTATCAAGGAGTAAATATAACGCGGATTTTATTGTTTGAGAAATAGCCTATTTCCTGGGCAACTATTTTTTTCGACAAAAACCTTGTTATATAAGGCTGTAAACGAGTTTTTTTCGTCAAATAAAGTCGAGTATTAGCTGAATAAGAAGGAAAATTTACTTGAGTGGGTGTTGTATGATGTGCATAATTATGAAAATGAACGATTAGAGGAGAGAGTGTAATGATGTCAAAGAAGGATAAGCACCCAATATTCGCTGCATTGGATGAGGAGAATCGGTATGGCTAGTTGATGCAAACTCGAATTGATAAGTCCTGCACTAACGGTGACATATCAAATGGTAAGCTTTGAAAAGCAAAAAGTGATGGCTCGTAATTAGGAGTAAGCTATCTATTTTGCATGCTCCAGTTAATGTCATTTTATTAAGGCACAAAGTACATTAGTTAGACATTGTATACGGCTTGAGATTGTGACGAAACGAGGAGTGGAAGGTACACCTAATCTTGTGGTTGAAATTTTGTCACCACCAACATTGAAGTGTGATAAAATCGACAAGTTAAAGACGTATGCTACTTACCAAATTAATGAATATTGGATTACAGAGCCTGAGCAAGGAAGATTGGAACAATATCTATTGAAATTGGCCCGACATGAACTTGCTAACATGTGCAGATTTTATTACATCAACGTAGCTTTCATGTATTTCTTTTACGATGGCATACATTATAAAAAGCATTCCCGAATTAAAAGATTAATGACTTAGTATTATATTTATATAATTGATAAAGCCTTAAAATTGGAATTGCTTCTAATTGAAGATTTCCATTTTAAGGTTTTTTATTTGGACACAATTTAGTCAATAGAACGTCATGAAAACGCCATGATTTCGCCAATGAACCGTCACTCACTATACAAGAATGATACGTTTATCGCGATACAATATAGGTAAGAGTGAATATAGACTCGGATAAGGAGTGAAACAAGCATGGATCCATTGATGCTAGCAAGACTTCAATTTGCTTCAACAACAATATTCCACTATATTTTTGTTCCGATGTCGATCGGTTTGGCGTTTATCATTGCTGTTATGCAAACGATGTATGTCGTCAAAGGTCAAGACGTTTATAAAAGAATGACGAAGTTTTGGGGCAAGTTGTTTTTGATTAACTTTGCCGTCGGGGTAGTCACAGGTATTTTGCAAGAATTTCAGTTCGGCATGAATTGGTCTACGTATTCGCGGTTTGTCGGCGATGTGTTTGGACCTTCATTAGCAATTGAAGGGCTGTTAGCCTTTTTCATGGAATCAACGTTCATTGGACTTTGGGTTTTTGGATGGAACCGCTTATCTAAGCGTGTCCATCTATTATCGATATGGCTAGTCTCTATAGGTACGATCCTGTCCGCATTTTGGATTTTAACGGCGAATTCGTTTATGCAATCTCCAGTCGGATATGAATTTGCAGACGGTCGCGCTCAAATGAATAACTTTGTGGAAATAATTACGAACCCGCATTTGTGGGTACAGTTCCCTCACGTTCTCGTTTCTTCACTCGCCACAGGGGCATTTTTAATTGCGGGTGTCAGTGCGTGGAAACTTTCCAAAAGGCAAAATGTCGATATGTTTAAAAAGTCATTTCGGATATCGATTATCGTTGCGACAGCAATGTCATTACTAATTATGATTACTGGTCACCAACAAGCGCAACATCTTGTTAAAGCACAGCCTATGAAACTAGCAGCTGCGGAAGCATTATGGAATACGAGCGATGATCCTGCACCGTTTACAGTGATTGCGAATATCGATTCAGAGAAAAAAGAAAATTCTTTCGAGCTTGAAATCCCTTATTTGTTAAGTTTTTTCTCATATAACAAATTTAGCGGACAAGTGGAAGGGATGAATCAAATTCAAGCAGAGTATGAAGCGAAATATGGTCCTGGTGATTATATTCCACCTGTAAAAACAGTGTTTTGGAGTTTTAGAGTAATGGTAGCTGGTGGGCTTGCTATGCTTCTGCTCGGAATTATTGGTTGGATAAAGTCAAGACGGGAAACGCTATTAGAGAAATCTTGGTATTTGAAAGCGATGGTTGTTGGAATAGCAATGCCGTTTATAGCAAATACAGCAGGTTGGATAATGGCAGAACTCGGTCGTCAACCGTGGGTTGTCTTTGGTGTCATGAGAACGGAAGCTGCCGTTTCGCCAACGGTAACTGCTGGTGAACTACTGTTTTCGCTCATCTCGTTTTCAACCATTTATGCTGTACTAGCTGGAGTCTGTGTTTATTTGTTCGTTAAAGTGATTCGGAATGAAGAGAAACAGCAAAAAGGAGAGCCGGATCGTTACGATCCGTTTGATAAGGAGGAATACCATGCTGTCGCTAAATGAGTTTTGGTTCCTGCTCATCGCTGTTTTGTTCATCGGTTTTTTCGTCCTTGAAGGTTTCGATTTCGGTGTCGGTACAGTCGCTAAGTTTCTCGGTAAAACAGATATGGAGCGTCGGGTGTACATTAATACGATCGGCCCGTTTTGGGATGCAAATGAAGTGTGGCTCATTACAGCAGGTGGGGCAATGTTTGCAGCTTTTCCGCATTGGTATGCCACGATGTTTAGCGGGTTTTATATCCCGCTCGTCTTCATGTTGCTTGCGTTAATCATTCGCGGTGTTGCCTTTGAATTTCGTGGAAAAGTTGACAATGACAAGTGGAAAAACGTCTGGGATTGGTCCATTTTTATCGGAAGTATTGTGCCTCCGTTACTTTGGGGTGTCGTCCTCGCGAATTTTATGACAGGGATTCCAATCGATGGAAATAAAGAAGTCGTTGGTGGATTTCTACAGTTTTTACACCCATTTGCTTTATTAGGTGGAGTGATGTTTGTGTTGCTCTGCATCGTTCACGGCCTGCAATTTATTATGTTGCGAACGACAGATGAGTTACAAGAGCGTGCTCGCAAACTTTCGGATAAATTGAATCCAGTTACGTTAATTGTGTTGCTTCTGTTTATCAGTGTTGGGTTTGCAAAAACAGAAATATTTACAGCGCATGGCATCGGTTGGCTTCTCCTGCCGATTTTAGCTTGGGCAGCCTTGTTCGTCTCTCATTTGTTAAACCAAGCTAAACGTGATGGTTGGGCATTTTTTATGACAAGCGTTACGATCATTGCATTAACTGCATCTATTTTTATCGGGATGTTTCCACGAGTATTAATAAGCACGCTTGGTACTGCGAATGATTTAACGATTTACAATGCGGCTTCGGGAGCCTATACGTTAAAAATTATGAGTTATTTCTCAATTGCGTTACTTCCTTTCGTGCTCGGTTATCAAATTTGGAGCTACTACGTATTTCGGAAACGAATTAAGCCGAAAGATGAGCTTGAATACTAATGAAACGACAAAAAGGTTTTCCATCATTTCCTAATAGTCGTTCTACTTATGTTCGATTAACATCGATCATTTTGCTTGAGGCGGTCAGTATTGTCGCTCAAGCTGTTTTTTTAGCTCGAGCGATTACGTTCCTTTTCCAAGGCATGTCATTTTATGAAGTTGGCAAAGAAGTAATCTTGTTTTTGCTGGCGTTCATTGTACGTCATGCGTTAGGAAAACGGGAAGGCATCGTTGCTGAGCGGTTTGCAACTCGAGTCGGGCGTAATTTACGAAACAAACTTGTCGATGCGTATTTTTTACTCGGTCAGCGGTTTGTTCAATTAAATGGAACAGGTCGTCTTGTGACGCTCTCGCTTGAAGGTATCGAGCAAATTAAAACATATATTGAAACGACAATCCCACGCTTGTTACGAACCGTTATCATTCCAGCAGTGGTTGTAATGTACGTATTTACACTTGATACAGCGTCAGCGATCATTTTGATCGTTACCGTTCCGATTATCGTTATTTTTATGATTTTACTCGGATTAGCTGCCGAGAAAATGGCAGATAAACAGTATGATACGTATCGTGTCCTGTCAAATCATTTCGTTGACACGTTAAAAGGGATTGATACGTTAACGTATTTAGGTCAAAGTGAACAACATGATAAAAAAATCGCGCGAGTGAGTGAGCGTTACCGAAAAGCAACGATACGTACGTTACGAGTTGCTTTTTTGTCATCTTTTGCACTCGATTTTTTTACAAGCTTGTCGATCGCTTTCGTTGCGGTCGGGTTAGGCTTTCGATTAATTGATGGATCGTTACTGTTATGGCCTGCCCTTACGATCCTATTGCTTGCACCGGAATATTTTTTACCGATTAAACAAGTCGGCTCAGATTATCATGCAACGTTAGATGGGCAAGTGGCGTTAGAACAAGTGGAAGGAATTATAGCTGAACAGAAAAAAGCTGTTGATATGATTGCAGAGCGTCGGGCAATTCATTGGGATTCATCAAGCAGTATTAAATTTTATGACGTAACTGCTTTCAGTGAAACGTTAGATAAGCCGCTTCTAAAAGAGCTTTCATTTTCGTGGCAAGGGTACGGGACGATCGGAATCGTTGGGAAAAGTGGAGCGGGCAAATCAACATTAATCGACGTACTTGCAGGCTTTCTCCAACATAATGAAGGGTTCATAGAAATAAATGGTGATAGGCAGCAGTTATATTCAAATGCAAACTGGCAACAACTGGTTGCATATATTCCACAATCTCCATATCTTTTTCCCGCTTCATTAGCGGATAATATTCGCTTTTATGAGCGGGATGCAACGGATGAAGAGGTGAACAACGTGATCGATGATATCGGTCTTCGTTCATTTGTCGATCAGCTGCCGAACGGAATGTATGAAACTGTTGGCGAAGGAGGGCGATCTGTTAGCGGGGGGCAAGAGCAACGGATCGCGATCGCGCGTGCGTTGTTAAGCAATAAGCCGATCGTATTGCTCGATGAACCGACTGCTCATCTTGATATCGAAACAGAATTTGAAATCAAACAATCTATGCAGAAGCTATTTAAGAACAAACTTGTCTTTATTGCGACACATCGCCTTCATTGGGTAAACGAGATGGATTATATTCTCATGCTGGAGGACGGTCAACTTGTTGAAAGTGGACCGCATGAAGAGCTTATGTTAAAACAAGGAGCGTATCACCGCTTCGTCAAAACGTATACGGGAGGAGAGTCGGAATGAAACAATGGGTTCTTCCTTATGTGAAAAAGCAGAAGGGGCTCGTATTGCTAACCCTTTTGTTTGGATTTTTAGGCATTGGATCTGGAGTGATGTTGTTATTCGTTTCGGGCTATTTAATTTCAAAATCGGCTCTCCGACCTGAAAATATTATGCTCGTGTATGTTCCGATTGTCGCTGTTCGTGCTTTCAGTATTGGGCAAGCATTGTTTCTTTATTTAGAACGGTTAGTCGGTCACGATGTAGTGTTGCGGATCGTCGAAAATATGCGGACGAAATTGTATAAAATCATTGAACCACAAGCGTTATTTTTACGTTCCCGTTATCAGTCGGGTCACTTATTCGGAATGGTTTCTGACGACATTGAACAGTTACAAAACTTGTATTTACGAACGATTTTTCCAAGTACGATTGCGCTACTTTTATACAGTATTATCATTTTCGTATTCGGTTTATTTGATCTCATTTTTGCGTTGCTGCTTATTTTCTTGTTAGGTGTTCTCGTTTTTCTCATTCCAATCGTTTCACTTGCAGTGACGCGTCGGAGACATATTCAAATAAAGCACCGGCGTTCTCGTTTATATGAACGTCTGACATCCGCTGTTTTTGGTGTCATGGATTGGCAAGCAAGCGGTCGCAAACATGAGTTTTTGGACCGTTATAGACAGGAACATGACGCTTTACAGCGTGAAGAAGATAAGGTAAAACGATGGCATCATCTACGTGATGGAGTTATTCAAATGACGATCGGAATCGTCATTATCGCTACGATGGCTTGGGCAAGCGTCCAGGCGGGTGAAGGGGTGATTTCATCCACTGTGATTGCCGCTTTCGTGCTTATGATGATGTCGATCACCGATTCATTCTCAACCGTTTCATCGTCAATTGAATTGTTTCCAGCTTATGAAGATTCGCTTCGCCGAATGTCAAAAATCGAAAGTTATCCTGAAAATGAAAGGGAGCGAAAATCTCAAAACCAATCGCAAGCGACTGAACATGTCGCCATTGAGTTGCAACATGTTTCGTATCGCTATCCGAACACGTCTAAAGATACGATTGTTAATGCATCTCTTACCGTTTCACGAGGTGAAAATATCGCTTTACTTGGCAAAAGTGGAACAGGAAAATCAACGATGATTCAGTTGATAACTGGGATCGTAAAACCATATAAAGGTTCAATTTTTGTTAACGGAGTTCAAGCAGATCGCTCTTTGTTAGGCAAAGAAATTGCAGTTTTAAATCAAAAACCTCACTTGTTTGATACAACCGTCGGAAATAATATCCGAATTGGACGTCCTAATGCAACAGATGAAGAAATCTGGTACGTGTTAGAGCAAGCACAGCTCGCAGATTTCATTGCTAGCTTACGTGTAGGACTCGATACACCGATGCGAGAAATGGGAGGTAGATTTTCTGGAGGAGAACGGCAGCGGATTGCACTTGCAAGAGTGTTATTGCAAAATACCCCAATTGTAATCTTTGATGAACCAACAATCGGACTTGATCCAGAAACAGAAAGCACGTTGCTAACAACAATGTTTCAAGCAACAACAAACAAAACACTCATCTTCGTTACTCATCATCTCGCTTCGATTGAAAAGATGGATCAGATTGTTTTTTTAAAAAATGGTACAGTTGGAATGAAAGGTACACATGAACAATTATTGCGCGAAAATGAAATGTATAACCATTTATACCGTTTAGATAAAGGGGTTATCTTATCGTAAATCTTCAAACTCATGAACTTTTTTACAAAACAATAACATTCCAAAACGCCTTTCCAAATTAGCCTCTCAAATCATTTATTAGTAGTGAGGGATGTGATTAAGAATGACAAAAATTTTTATTGATCCGGGTCATGGTGGAAATGATCCAGGTGCAGTTGGAAATGGGATTTTGGAAAAAAATGCTACCCTTCAAATTGCTAAGCGAATAAATGAGATTTTAAAAAATGAATATAGCGGGGTTACGACTCGTATGAGTCGAACTGGAGATAATACGGTCAGTTTAGTACAACGGACAAATATGGCAAACAATTGGGGAGCCGATTACTTTCTAAGCGTTCATATTAATTCGGGTGGTGGAACAGGTTTTGAAAGCTATATTTTTAACGGGGGCGTTCGTGCGGAAACTGTCTTAAGGCAAAAAGTTATGCATGATGCAGTTATGAAACAAATCGACATGAGAAATCGAGGCATGAAACGAGCAAATTTCCATGTATTGCGCGAGTCAAAAATGCCAGCAATTCTAACAGAAAATGGGTTTATTGATACAGCTTCAGATGCAAAAAAGCTTGCAGACAAAGCTTATATTGAAAAAATTGCACGTGGTCATGTTAATGGGCTTGCCAATATATTTGGATTGAAAAAAAAACAAACACCAACTAAACCTAGTCCGAAGCCAGGTAGCAACAACAAACTATATAAAGTGCAAGCGGGTGCTTTTTCATCACGAGACAATGCTGAAAAACTTGTGGAAGAATTGAAGAAAAAAGGATTTTCAGCGTTTATTACGAAATAAACCAATCCCTGACTCATTTGAGTTAGGGTTTTCTTATTTATTCAGTATCTTTGTTATACTGAAATTAAGTTAGATTTCTATCATCTGTTAAAGATTTTAAATATTGTTGTAACATGATGATGGAGTAAAGGGGGATTATATTGATTGCTTCACAATTTGATTTGTTTTTATTTGATTTAGACGGAGTGGTATATGTAGGTCCAAAACCATTACCAGGAGCAGTTGAATCACTTAATAGATTACGCCGTAAAAGGAAGCATATGCGGTTTTTAACGAACGATCCGTGTGCAACTCGAGAAAGTGCTTGCGTTCGTTTACATAAGCTTGGGATTGATGTTCATATTGATGAAATGATTACATCTAGTTATGCGACGGCTCAATATTTAAGAGTGAAAGGAATAAGAACGGTTTACGTCTTAAGTGATGAGCATCTTAAAAAGGAATGCACAGAGGTTGGAATGATAATTAATGATTATGGTTGTCCGGATGCTGTCGTAGTTGGATGGGATAGTAACATAACACTAAGAGAAATTCAAAAGGCAGCGCAATTTATCATAAAAGGAGCGTCATTCATAGCGACAAGTCCTGATCTGACGTTCCCGACGAAAGAAGGGCCTGCATTAGCTACCGGAGCCGTCGTTGAAATGCTAAAAGCAGCAACGGGTGTACATCCTGACATTGTAGGAAAACCGCATTCGGCGATGTTTCAAGCAGCACTTCAAGCATTTCCTGAGATGAAAAAAGAACAGGTCGTTATGATCGGTGATAATCCATTAACGGATATTTTAGGAGCCCATCAATTTGGAATTACTGCAATTTTAATTTCAAAAGAAAATACGAACCCCTTTCCGTTAAAAACTGACTTTCGCAACCCTGACTTTATAATACCAAACTTAAAATCCTTATTTGAACCAAATTTACGTATCACATTATCGAATCGCTCTAAATACATTTGGCCAAATGAAGTAAAAGCAGCCGTGACTGCAGTTATATTTAATCGAGTAGGTGACGTTCTTCTAATCCAACGAAAAGACAATCAATTGTGGGGGTTACCGACAGGTCATGTTGAAGTTGGAGAGTCAGTTGAACAAGCTGTTGTTCGTGAAGTACTCGAAGAAACAGGGTTACACGTTACGGTAAAACGGATGATCGGGGTATATTCAGATCCTGAAACTCAAACTCTCATATATTCAGACGGGCGTGTGACTCAATTCGTTACAACTTGTTTTGAATGTGAAGTTATTGATGGAATATTAACGAAGCAAACAGAAGAATCAGTAGATGCCGCATTTTTTCATCCGAATGAGTTACCAACTGATTTACTTCATATGCATTCAAGCCGAATTAACGACGCGATAATGTCTCGAAATTAAAACGTCTCCACCTTATGCATGAGCGTGTATAAGGTGGAGATGTTGTTTTTTCACTAAAGTTCTTAGGAAAAGCTCGGTTTTATAATCATGAGCAAAATAATGACAATAAAGATAATATTAATTATCCGTTCGTAAAAAAGCAATTTTTCTTCATATTTTCTATACGTTGGTGGAATATCTTTACCTTTATGTTCTTTTAATAGCACATAAATGGGTTTAGTAACAGGTTTGAGAATAAAAGGTCCAAATGCAAGAGCGATTAAATATAAGATGAGACTAATGACATACCAACCTGTTGTGAAAAGATATGGACGAATTGCTCCCATAATGAGTCCAGTAACGAGTAAAAGGATTCCGCCAATCATCACAAACAGATGCAAGCGACGTCGAATAATATAAGCATGTCGAAGTTCTGCCATCGTTTTAGCGGTTAAAACAATTTGAGTAAGAAAAAAGCCAGGTCCCATTCCTAAAATGGCAGATATGATATGAACAACGACCATCGCATTATACAATGTCTGCATTAGTACCACCCCTTGCACCGATTCGTGACAATTTCATTATACTTTTAATAATGATAAATACATAATAAATTTTTATAATCTTTGTTAAAACAGTTTACAAAATAGATCCAATTGTATAGAATGATTATAAAAGTTTCCCTAGGTAAACTTTTTGTCGTCAAGGAAACAGTTTTGTCCTCTTTTAAATTTATTCCGTTGGATAACATTATCTTAAAATTGTCGATGAAAAATTTTTTAGTTTATGGGAAAGACTTATGTGAAAGAATGGGGTTGGTGATGTTGAAGGAAGCGGTTTCTGTCCAAAATTTATACGTTTCATATTACGGAAAAGAAGTGATACGTGACGTTTCTTTTTCATTTGAAGCAGGTAATTTAATCGGTATTGTTGGACCAAATGGCGCTGGAAAATCTACGATGATGAAAGCTGTATTAGGCTTAATACCAAAAGATAGCGGCACGGTTGAAATTGGTGGAAAATCGATTGATCAAATTCGAAAAAAAATTGCTTATGTTCCACAACGTAGCAATATTGATTGGGATTTCCCGATTATTGTTAGAGATACTGTGCTATTGGGTACATACCCTAACTTAGGAATTTTCCGACGCCCAGGAAAAAAGGAAAGGGAGTGGGCAAGTCAGTGCCTAGAAGAAGTAGGTATGCAAGACTTTAGTGAAAGACAAATTGCTGAACTTTCGGGTGGGCAGCAACAGCGTGTGTTTCTTGCTCGGGCTTTAGCACAGAATGCAGAATACTTCTTTCTAGACGAACCATTTGTCGGGATTGATGTGGCTAGCGAAGAGGTCATAATAAAAATTTTAAAACAATTGCGTAATCAAGGAAAGACAATATTTGTTGTGCACCATGATTTGTCTAAAGTAGAAACCTATTTTGATGACTTAATATTAATTAACAAGGAACTATATGGTGCTGGACCAGTAAATAAAGTGTTTTTACCTGAAAATATGGAAAAATGTTTTAAAATGAGACTAGGTTTATCGGCAAGTTCGGGGGTAGGTGTGTAGTGGAGTTTTTACAAGATCTAATGAACTATGAATTTTTACAAAAGGCACTTGTTACCTCTATCATGGTCGGCATCATATGTGGAGTAATTGGAAGCTTTATTGTGTTACGTGGTATGGCGTTAATGGGAGATGCGATTTCACACGCCGTCTTACCAGGTGTTGCCATTTCATATATGTTAGGCATTAATTTTTTCTATGGCGCTGTCGTTACTGGTGTTTTAACTGCACTAGGAATTGGAATCATTAGTCAAAATAGTCGCATTAAAAATGATTCCTCGATCGGACTAGTGTTTTCTGCAATGTTCGCGCTAGGAATAATCTTAATTACAGTTGCGCAAAGTGCGACGGATTTAACTCAAATTTTATTTGGGAATGTGTTATCTGTACGTACTTCTGATATGATCATCACTCTCATTGTAGGGGCAGTGGTTTTATTAGCTGTTTTTCTTTTCTATAAAGAACTGCTCGTTTCTAGTTTCGATGAAACGATGGCAGCAGCATACGGGTTAAAAGTCCGTATGATTCATTATGGAATTATGGTATTACTTACGCTTGTAACCGTTGCGTCTTTACAAACGGTGGGAGTGATTCTTGTTGTTGCTATGCTAATCACTCCAGCAGCAACAGCTTACTTATTGACAAACCGTTTGTCAACGATGATTTTTTTAGCTGCCTTTTTTGGCGCAACATCTTCTGTGATCGGACTCTATATTAGTTTCTTATCTAATTTACCATCCGGTCCGGTTATCGTATTAGCGACTACAGCTATTTTTGTTCTTGTATTTCTTTTTTCACCAAAACAAGGTGTGTTTTGGCGGTTGCTTCAAGCGAATAAGCGGAAAATGGCTGTTGGAAAGTAATGCGCAAACGTTTAGTGAAAAGTTAGAAAAATACTTAGAAAAAGATTAAAGGAGAGTAATGGAATAATGAAGAGTTTTTTAAAAGCAATCATTCTAGCAAGTTTCGCTCTAGTTCTACTTGCAGCATGTGGAGGAAATGAAGCCTCTGATGGATCTAATAGCGGGGATAAATTACAAGTAGTTTCTTCTTTCACGATCATCACGGATATGGTAAGAGAAGTTGGTGGAGACAAGGTAGAAGTGCACAACTTAGTACCAACAGGAACGGATCCACACGAGTATGAGCCACTCCCTGAAGATATCAAAAAGTCAACAGATGCTGATATTTTATTCTATAACGGGATGAACTTAGAAGGTGGAGAAGACGGTTGGTTTTTCAAAATGGTTGACTCTGTTGGTCAAGATAGATCCAAGGCGTATAGTTTAACGGAACGAGTTGAACCAATGTATTTACGTGATGAAGCGACGAGAGAAGAAGAAGTGAATCCTCATTCCTTTATTGATCCTGTCGTAGGGATTTATATGGTAGAAGATATGCGTGATGCATTTATTGAGGTAGATCCAGACAACAAAGAGTACTATGAAGAACGAGCTAGCAACTATTTAGAAAGACTGCATGAAATCGAAATAGAATACGAAGAAAGATTAGGAGCGATTCCAGAAGAAAATAGAATTTTAGTTACTAGTGAGTGTGCATTCCAATATATGCTTGACCGTTATAATATGGGCGAGGAGTGTATTTGGAAAGTAGATACAGAAGAAAATGGTTCTCCTGAACAAATAAAGTCATTAATTAGTTTCATTGAAGAAAATAACGTACCAATCTTGTTCCTGGAGTCAAACGTAGATCCACGTCCAATGGAAACTGTTTCTAAAGAATCAGGGGTTCCAATATATGAAAAACCAATTTACTCAGATGAAATTGGGAATCCTGGGGATGAAGTGGATACGTATATTAAGTATTTACAATACAATATTGACGTTATCTCTGATGGTTTGAGCAAGTAAACTTTTAATCGCGATCTATAAAAGCTATAATTCAATTGATCAATATAAATTATAAATGGGCTGTCCAGAAAGTCATTGAAAAGTGATTTTCTGTGACAGCCTTTCTTTATTTTCTACTGTTAATTTCAAACAAGCATACAAAAAAAATCGCCCTTTTTAGTTGACTGAAGTTACCACAACAACACTTAGAAAGGACGATTTTTATGTGCAATCCGAAGGTTACTAATGAATAGTGTAACACATAAATGACACTTCCTCTAGAGGTAAAAGGGGAAAGTATGTGTCAAGTTATTCTCGGTTGTTCTTTTACACCAATATTTTCAGCACTCTATTTTGTACGCTTTTTAGGCTA
>NZ_JBEUEL010000035.1:0-30333 GCF_041725775.1 Pueribacillus sp. YX66
AGAACTTCTATTTTTGAATCATCAAAAGCGTAAAAAATAATTTATCAAAAACTGTAACATTTTACTTGACGCTCACAGCAGTACTTGATGCACTGCAAAAATACTGACAACTTTCCTAATTAGTATAGTCATTCATGTTGAATGACTAGCATACATAAATTTAAGGTGACAATCATTGGTTCCCCTTATTAGATACCATCGCAAAACTCTGTAATATCAATACTTACCTCTATTTTACCTCCGTTACTTTTCTTCCCAGTTTTACTATTCGTTACGAATATTAGTAACTATTATACAAAGTAATGTACTTATTCAATAGTTACTTACACTAAAAAAACAATTATCATATTAATAGTTACTAATAATAGATAGTATGACAAACACTAGCTGTTCCTGCATTTCTTTGACTTGATTGTTCCATTCTTCTACCTAGTATCTATTATAAGTTACCATTAATCGTTACCATATCCTATTTGACTAGGTGACTATCTTCATTCTTCCTCATAAACAGAATAACTAAAGTCAATATAATCCTCCAGCTTTGCATTTCCAGACTGATTCATGCCCCATCCATATCGCTGGTAATCCTCCCCTCCATCCAGAAAAATAGCCCCACATTTACATCTTTTAAAATCATAAGTATGTATTGATTCAATTATATCGTTACATTTTTTACAACGAACCTTGTTAACTAATACTCTTTTCATCAAATACCATCCTTTCTAACTACTATTTGCGTACGGCTAAATATCCATGATATTAACACTAAATATATAGAAACCATATCACAAAAAGAAGCTTCCTTTTTTGGAAACTTCCTTTTAATCAATACTTTACAGAGTATTTATTATTATGTTCATGTTTTTTAATCCATCTTTGAAATCTGTTCAAATTAGATAAAGTTAAACTAAAGTGCTGGGCAGCGGTACGAGTTCGGTTCTCATCCCAATTCCTTGTTATGCATTCAAAGACTTCATCCATTCGAATACTTTTACGATTATTTGTAGATGCCTTATAGTAACATGCAAAGAGGAATGTTACATTTGCTAAGGGCATTGTTCCTCTTCTTATTTCAACCATGATACTTTGGGGAACTGCATAATATCCATATTGTTTTACCAACATAGCTGGTACTTCTTTACCATCATCAATCATATAACGGATAATATATTCACCACGATTAATGCTAACTTCCAAATCTTCAAATAAAGCTTTTGGTATTTCTAATACACTTGTGCTTTTAACCATTGCTTTCTTGATATCCCCTTAGTCGATTTTTATAGTTATACGATTTGCCTTATTATAAACTGATTCAGCTCTTCTTATAGATTTCTGCGTTTCTTTTTCAATCAGTTCCAACTCAGCATCATATGCTACACCCTGATTCTCCAATGTGACTCCAAATGATTGACTGATATAACCTTTTGCTCCCAAGAGAGCCATAATCTCATTAGTTAGTTCAGGCTTAAATCCTTCATGCACTTGATCTGTCATAGTTTTTTCATCGCTAGTTTTTACAGCTGCTACAATTTCTATAACCAATTTTCCTTTGTATAGATTCATTGAATTCTTTGACGACATTATTCTAAACAACTCCTTTACTTTCTAGGCATTAATAAAGTATCAACAAAAAAAGAGAATGCATCTTTAAATGCAACACGATAGGTTAACTTACTCTGATGAAATACCTGTTGGAAAATATTCGATTTAAGGTCTTCAATAAGATTATTCTTTGCTTCTTCATCAAGATCTTTAATAATTGTCGATAGCTTCTGTTCTAAATCCTGATAAATACCATCTATAAACATCTCATATTCTTCACTAGTTATAATATTTTCCAAACGACTTTCAATCAGTTGATTAACTAATCTTGGGAAACCTTCAATCATCTTAAATCACCTCTTTATTCCTATAATGAATATATTCATAATACGAATATAACATGATATCTATTGATTGTAAAACTAGAAAATAATACGATAAAGGAAATAGAATGAGAAGGGAAATTAATTAATGAACGATTTACGGGCTGGAAAGTTGATACGTAGGTTAAGAAGAGAAAATAAATTAACAATGGTTGATTTTGCAAAGCAAATTGGTCTTTCTCAACCTTCTTTATCACGAATAGAAAGCGGCAATCAAGAGATCACCTTCTCCTTATTAGAAAAAATATGTAAGGCACTTAATATATCAATGGGTGATTTTCTATATGCACTGGAAGGGGAAAGTAAACTACAAAACATTGAATTATGTGAAGAAGACGATGTAAGTACAGAAGAGCAACTAGATACTATACTAATTAAAATGATTTCATCGTTATCCCTTGAACAGAAGAAAGGATTATATACGCTGTTGTTACCATATACTAAGGACTAGGGAATGACACATTTTTCGTTGCTGAATCTCTACGTATATTTTAGTGTAGTTTGGTTGCTAGATAATAGTCTGGTGACTATAATAGATATGTCTATTAGTATTACAAGATTGATTAACGCCACGATGAATATTTCTGGTGTTGGTACAATTTGTAGTTCTAGAAAACGGAAGTGTCATAAAATGGCACTTCCGTTTTCTTTTTCAATTATAATTTCTTTTATTTAATTTTTATATTGCATAGGTACTAAAGACAAGGAACCAGATAGACCACCTATATCTTTGGTTTTATCTTTAATAGCATTGCTTTGTCTTCTTCTCTTAAAATATCATCTTGGTGTTTATTTAAATCTTGAATCCAATTTGCTTTTTTCATGGCCCATACATATTCATCTGTTGTTTCATCTAATTCAGCAGAAATGTATTCTTTTATTAGTTTAGAATAAAAATAGTTTACCGAGCTATTCAACAAATCCTGAGTTCTTTTATATTCCCTTTCTCTCCGCTCCCTGAGTAATTTCCTCTCTTGTTCTTCTTTTTGTTTTTTCTCTTCTGCAATGATATGATCCCTTTCTTTTTCATCAATGATTTCTGGTAGTAAAAATATATATAAGAATACTCTTCTCAGTAAATCTTCAGGTGTTGTAGTCTTAGTTTGTTTTATTAATTTTTCGTATCTACCCCATTTATACCAATAAACTTTGTAACCAACTTCAACGTTTATTTTCCCGGTTGTTTCATATTCAAATGTATGATAGTCTGAATAATTTTTATCATCCGGAGAAAGCATTATCTTTTTACAAGGTAGTTTAAAATTCAATGTAAAAGTATATTTTTTATACAATACTTCTGTTTCATCATACTTACTAACAATCTTTGCTCCTGCCTTTTCAAGTGCTTTAAATAAACTATCAATAAAAGGTAAAATCTCTGGAATAATTTCACCAGAGGCTGAATTTATTCTTAGTCTATCTTCTCTATAGGACTGAGTTTTTTTGCGGTATTTTACTATTTCCCTATGGGGTTTACTAGACAAATTTTTATTAACCTTTAACGCGTTATAAATATCTGTTAGGTTTTGTTGCTCAGTCCCTAAGTATGAAAAATAGGTCGGCTTTTCTTTTTTCTTTATAAGTGAAGTGACATTTGTTTCAGTAGAAATACTATTGGGCTTTTCGTCATTTACAGTTTTTATAACTTTTTTAGGTGCTGGAGCATTTTGCTTTTTAGCCTTTGCGAGAGCAATCATACGATTATCTTTTGGATTTGGCAACGCTGGCTGAACTGGCTTCTTTCCCATATATAAGCTACTCCAATAAGAGGCTGTAGGTAGTGGGATATCATTACTAGTACATGCATTTTTCAATTTATTATATGGAACACTTAGTTCTGTTGCTGTCTTAGTAATCCCCATATTCCACAGCTTTTCATATAAATCTTTCCTAGAGATTGATAGCATTCATTTCCCCTCAATTCATCCTTTACCTCATTTTATATCCACCTAAAATTTCAATCAAATTTATCCAAAATCCAAATAAAATAAAAATATTTTTGATTTCCTCTTAAAATATCATTTTTTCGCGGTTATCATGTTTCAGCAAATGACGAGCAGACTGTTATTTGTGTCATAAAATCACAAATAGATAAGGGGAGATCATTAAATTATGATGAAAAATGAAATGTTAGATTACGATAAAGATTACAGACTTAGACTTGCAACAAGTAAAGAGTTAACAAAAATAAAAGGCTATGACTTTCTAAATTACCTAACAGACCTAATGGTTAAATACTCTGATTCTATTGGAAAAGGATTTTCTATTGAAATGGAGGGGGAAAGATGACAGTAAAGATTGAAATGTCAGGGCTGCAAGTTAATATGCCAGTAAAATATATAAGAGCTTATGCTTATGTTCGTATTAGCACAAATAAACAACTAGATAACACATCGATTGAACAACAAATTGAAGCAATAGAAAAGTATTGTAAGGAAAATAATATTATTCTTGTAAAAACATATGTAGAGGAACCAGCATCCGGGGAGAGTTTTTCAAATAGACCTGAGTTTAAAGAGATGTTTTATAATGTTTTCCAAGAGGAGAATAATATTGATTCCCTCATCGTATTTAAACAAGACCGCATATCACGCAATTCTTTAGATTCTCAATATATCTTTAACCGTTTAAAAAAGGCTAACAAGAACCTAATTTCAATAGCTGATAATATCGACACAAACGATCCTAACTCAAAGCTTATTTATCAGATATTAGGTATTATTGCAGAAGTCGAAAAAGATCTAATCGCTTTTCGTACATCACTAGGTATGGAAAAAACCTTTGAAAATGGAGACTTCAACGGTGGAAGGGTATTTGGATATAATTTAGTAAATAAGAAATTAGTTATTAACGAAGATGAAGCAAGAGTAGTGAAATACATTTTTGATTGTTACTCTAACAAAATGTGGGGTTATCGAAAAATAGCTAGTAGTTTAAATATGCAAGGTATCAAAACCAAAGAGGATAATTATTGGTCTATTACTGCTGTTAGAACTATTCTCAATAATAAAATCTACAATGGTTATGTTAAATGGAAAGGTAAATATAAAAAAGGGAATCATTATCCTATTATTAGTGAAGAGCTTTGGGAAAAAACCCAAAAGCTTTTATCACTACGTAGTTATACCCAAGAAAAAAAACACAACGGCTCTTTTCCGTTATCAGGTCTATTAAAATGTCCTACTTGCGGAGGAGCGATGGTACAAGGAAATGCAAACAAAAAATACAAATATTACGTGTGTAGCCGTTTTAAAAACAGTGGCTCTAAAGCATGTAAGTCGAATCTTGTAAAAAAGGAGTATGCAGAGCAAGAGGTTCTATCACAGGTTATGGGGTACCTTAAAAGTTTAAACCTCTCTGTACCATTACAAACAGTTGTTATGGATAACCTAAAAAGTGAACTTGAACCAATTGAAGAGGAACTTAAATTACTAGAAAAAAATTTAAGAGAACTAAAAAGAGAGAAGCAGGATCTCATACAACTTTATACGAAGAAAATAATCGACATTGATACACTTAGTGATGAAATGAAAAGAGTTCAGAATCAAGAAAGTGAACATAAGGAATTTAAAATACTACTAACAAATCAGATAGAATTAAAGAATAACAATGACTTATTACCAGTAATTAACCGCATTGCTAATGATTTTAATTCATTTTTTAACTTATTAGACGACTTTGATAAGAAAGAATTACTTCGGTTGCTTATCAAAGAAATTCAAGTAAATACTGGAGAAAAGCCTAAAGATCGAACCATCAAAAAAATAGTCTACGAGTTTGATCAGAAGTTATTTAAAGAGATAAATAATGAACTTGTTTGACAACTTGCTGGCATTTTACTGTAGATTTGAACAATTTTTAGTAGGAAGCTCAATTAGCAGTCTATTTTCTAGCAAATAGACTGCTAAAATTATAATCTTATTATTTTCCCTCTTCTACAAATGTAGTAGTCAATAGAAACTCTGACTTTAAAGCAGGTTTAATATCATTTAATATGACTAAATCTATCGGCTTCTGAAAGTGATCTTCTAGGCTTATTTTTAAGTCCATGTAATTATCAAAAGATAAATCCGAGTCGTTAAATTCTACTATTACATCAATATCACTGGATTCTTTTTGTTCATCGCGGCTGTAAGAACCAAACAAACCAACTCGCTTAACACCGTGTTTATCTCTCCAAGTATTTAGGTTTTTTGATAATTCATCAAGGATTGCTTGTTTCGATAACATATTATCATCACCATTTTCCGACATTGGTTTTTTATTTTCGTTATAATTCCGAACCCATTAACAAATGATATAAGTCCTAATAATACTCTACCATTAATTACACATTCTACTGAACCGCAACCAGCCAAATTACTATTAAATTGCTGTTATTCCTGTAAAGGGTGAGATAGTTTAAGTGTATTAATTAAAGCTCCTATAAATAAGGAGCTTTATCCTGCACAACAAGATAATTTTGATACATCCTTATCAAATGTAAGGGCAGCTAATTTTATTCCCTCTGCCGATGTTAAATATGGAGCAAAGCTTTCTTTTAAATCCTCTACGGTTAAGCCAAATTTAACGGCTAATGTCGCTGCATAAATCACATCTCCTGCATTTTCAGCTACGATATGAACCCCTAATACTTTTAACGTTTTTGCATCAGCTACAAGTTTAAATACACCTGTTGTTTCCCTATTTACTATCGCTCTTGGGACTGCATCTAACGGTAATACTGATGTTTTTACTTCATAGCCTTTTTCTTTTGCTTGTTCTTCCGTTAAACCAACTGTTGCAATCGATGGATTTGTAAATATAACGCTTGGAACAACGGATAAATCTATTTTTTTATTTAATCCACCATCTGCATTATCTGCAACAACTCCACCTTCATAGGCTGCTACATACACAAATTGCGGTCCTAATGTCACATCTCCTGCTGCATAAATCTTTTCATTACTTGTTTGAGCAAATTCATTTATCAGTATTTCCTTTTGTTTTCCAACATCAACACCTGCAGCACGTAAATTTAAAGAATCCGTATTTGGTTTTCTTCCTGTTGCAATAAGTAACTGCTCTGATTCAACGACTTTTTTCTTACTGTTTACAGTTAGATAAACCTTTTTTATCTCCCCATCTTGTTCGACACACTCATATGTTGCTCCTTTGATAAGGTGTATACCCTGTTCGATTAACATTTTTTCTACTGTTTCAGAAATTTCCGGGTCATACTCTTTTAATAATCGCTCACTTCTTTGTATAAGTGTTACTTCTGAACCTAAATGATGGAAGAGTTGCCCAAGCTCAATCCCAATATATCCTGAACCTATCACCGTTAAACGTTTTGGAACTTTCTTTAATTCAAATAGCGTTGTACTTGTTAAATAATCAACTTTATTAAGTCCAGAAATCGATGGGATAGAAGGAGAGGCCCCTGTTGCAATTAAAAAGCGTTTTGCAGAAAGTTTTGTTCCATTTACCTCAATTGTATTTTCATCAACAAAGCTTGCTTCTCCCTCAATTAAATCAAATCCATATTCGTCTATTAAATCGACATATTTTTGATTCCGAAGTTCACTCACTAATTCGTTCTTTTGCTTGATTAAAGGAGCCAATTCCACTTCTCCAGCAGATGTTTGTAAACCTATAAACGGATTTATCTTAGCTAAATGATTGATTTCCCCTGCTCTAAGAAGGGTCTTGGATGGAACACAGCCAATATTCACACAGGTCCCTCCAATCGTTCCACGCTCAATCATTCCAACTTTTGCACCGTATTCAATAGCTTTAATTGCAGCAGAAAAAGCTGCACCACCAGAACCAATAATAAGAAGATCATAATTACCTTTAGTACCTAACACCACATTTTCTTGTTGTAGTAACTCTTCAATTTCTCCAGTTTGATAATTTGCTTCGTTAATTGCCCTTTTTGCACTTTCAACCTCTATACCATTAGGCAATTCAAATACTACTTCACCGCGACGGAAATTTGCTTCAGTATTTTTAGCACCTATACTTTCAAGTGCTGACTCTACGTGTTTTTCACAGCCTGTACAAGTCATTCCTTCAATATTTACCTTATATTTATTCATAATAAAGCTCCTTTCATTAATCTCTCATGTTAAAGTTTCTATTATTGGACACGCATGTAATTGCTTTTCATCAGGACATCGTTGTTTCAAGTCACCTAACATAGTTTCAATTTGTTTTAAATCCTCTATTTGCTTTTGAACTTCCTCTTGTTTTCTAGAAACAAATTCAAACATATCTTGGCAACGGACTTCATCTTTATCTACAACTCCAAGTAACTTGTAGATTTCACCTAAAGAAAAACCAAGCTCTTGTATTCGCTTGATGAATCCTACACGCTTAACGTCATAATCTGAATATAAACGATAACCAGTTTTTGTTCGGGAAGGTTCCTTTAGTAAATTTTTTCGTTCGTAATATCTAATCGTCTCTTTGTTAACTCCACATTTATCTGCAAACTCACCAATGCGATAAATCACTATTTTCACCTCAATAAAATTATAAACCATGTACTACAGTACATGGTCAAGTAGATATATATTATTAAAATTTCCCTACTAAAGTATTCTCCTTCAATGAAAAGTGGTTTTTTATTATAAAATTGCCCCCACTAGTAAATGGTTAAGATAAATTTAAAAAGGTTGGAAGTTCTCCCTACCTTTTATTTCACTTATCAGTCGTTTTATGATTATTGTTTTCCCTTTTTAAAACTCTGATAATTCTTATTCCCACCAGACAGGTTAAATACCTCTTTAAAACTCATATTAATTAATACATTCTGAGCCGCATTACCAGTAACACCCTTTTGTTCAAGGGAATAAACAGCTGATGCAACTCTAGTTAAATCTGGATCGACACTCGGTCCACAAACACCTGTAGAACAACATTTTGCTGGGTCAAACATTTCTACCTTTTCATCATGAACAACTTCTTTATTGATGTATAGTTATATACTTATATAGAAACCGAAAAGATAAGGCTTGCGTATCAACATGCCTCATCATTCCCTATTATTCACCTGTTTCAGCAAATCGCTTAATCCGTTCTCCTATTTCATCCCGAACGCGCTGAAACACTTTCCAAACTTCTTCTTCCGTACCTTCTGCTTTGGCTGGATCGTCAAAGCCCCAATGTTCACGTTTTACATGAGGTGGTGTCACTGGACAGCGGTCTTTGGCATCTCCACATAATGTTACCGCCAATGTTGCGTTATTTAAAAATTCTTGATCAATGGTTTCCGATTTTTGAACAGAAATATCAATTCCAGCTTCCTTCATTGCTTTTACCGCATTTGGGTTTAGTCCATGTGCCTCAATCCCTGCACTTCTAACTTCCCATTCATCTCCGAGATATTTTTTCGCCCATCCCTCTGCCATTTGACTACGGCATGAGTTCCCTGTACATAAGAAATAAATTGTTTTTTTAGCCATAATTCATTCTCCTTTTTAAAATAGTAGAAGTGTTAGATAAAGACCTACTAAAGTAATAAAAAGTATTGGGATAGTTAAAACAATCCCGGTTTTAAAATAGGTTCCCCATGAAATTTTAATTCCTTTTTGGGAAAGTACATGGAGCCACACTAAGGTTGCTAGTGAACCAATTGGCGTAATTTTTGGTCCTAAATCCGAACCAACTACGTTAGCATAAACAAGCGCTTCTCTTAATACACCAGAAGTATTCGTTTCAGCAATGGCTAATGCATCAATCATTACGGTTGGCATATTATTCATAATCGATGACAGGAAAGCAGCTATAAAACCCATTCCAACTGTAGCAACGAATAATCCTTGTTCAGCCACAGTTTGAAGAACACTTGCGAGCGCAGAGGTCAGCCCGGCATTTCCCAATCCATATACGACGACATACATTCCAATTGAAAAAATAACGATATTCCACGGAGCGCCTTTAATAACTTTTTTCGTATTAACAGCGGCACTACGTCTGGCCATTATGATAAAGAATATAGCTATGGCCCCAGCAATAATAGATACTGGTAAATTTATGAATTCGCTACTAAAATAGCCAATTACTAATAATCCGAGAACATACCAAGAAAGGCGAAACATCTTTATATCGTTTATTGCTTCTTTCGGTTCCCTAAGTTTCGATAAATCATAATTCTTAGGGATACTTTTTCTAAAGTAGATTAGTAATACCGAAATGGTTGCAATTAGTGAAAATAAGTTCGGAATAATCATCCGCGAAGCATATTCAACAAATCCAATGCCAAAGAAGTCTGCAGAAACGATATTTACTAAGTTACTTACAATAAATGGTAATGAAGTTGTATCCGCAATAAATCCACTTGCCATAATGAAAGGGAATATCATTTTTTCTTTAAAATTCAAATTTCGCACCATTGCAAGAACAATCGGTGTTAGGATAAGTGCCGCTCCGTCATTCGCAAATAATGCTGCAACAACTGCACCTAAAATACTAATGTAAACAAACATTTTTATTCCATGACCTTTTGCTACCCGTGCCATGTGCAGTGCTGCCCATTCGAATAATCCAATCTCATCTAGTATTAAAGAAATAAGGATAATTGCGACAAAGGATAGCGTTGCATTCCATGTGATGTCAATTACTTCAAGAACATCACTGAATCCTACTACCCCTACTAATAAGGCAATTACAGCTCCACCCATTGCGGACCAGCCAATGTTTAAGCCCTTTGGCTGCCATATTACTAGTACTAGGGTTGCAATAAAAATTAATATTGCGAGTATAAGCGTTGTAGACAAAATAATACCTCCAATTTAACAACAAGAAATTCGTGTACCATTTTCTTCAAGTTCTTTTAATTTGTAATCTTGATTAGGTAATTGATCAAGAATAGGTTTAATAAATGAATAATATTCATTTTCCTTATCTACGGAGTAAAATATCCATTGCCCTTTTCTTTCTTCCTTAACCAATCCTAAGTCTTTCAACTTACGTAAATGCTGACTAATCGATGGCTGACTGACTTGAAATATTTCAACAAATTCACAGACACAACAAGCTTGATTATCAATTAATTTCATAATCGTTAATCTTGTTTTATCACCCAATAATTTTAAAATAACTGCAGCCTTTTCCATTTCAATGGTTGTTTGCAGCACATCATCTCCTCCTTATAATTTCATTACAACATTAGCATATAACTATTTGCTTATATATACAATAAAATATTTCATTAAAATGTGACATTTAAAATGATGTTTTATTCAACAACCTGTATCAATAATACATAAAGCACGTTTAGCAATAATGCATGTATAATTATTGATGTCTATTTTACTTTATGTATTAAAGTTACAAACCAATAATATTTCTCAGTTACTAAAAAACTTAAAGTCGTTACTCTGTGGTAAAATGGCGTGAATAACAGTTATCTTGTCGTTGGGGTGATTATGAAATGGGTTTATTCGAAAAGATGTATACATTTATTATTTTCTTAGCAGTAATCATAGGCATAAGTCTAGGACAATTAGAACCAATAAGAACGAGTGCAGAGAGTTTTATTGTACCGTTATTAATATCAATGCTTTATATTACCTTCTTACAAATTCCTTTTGAAGAAATAAGAAAGTCTTTTAAAAACTTAAAGTTCACATCTACTACAGTCATCATGAATTTTCTCTGGACACCTCTTTTAGCGTGGCTATTAGCTTTACTATTTTTAGGTGATAACCCTGCATTATATATTGGTTTTATCATGTTAATGGTTACTCCTTGTACTGATTGGTACATAATCTTTACAGGTTTAGCAAAGGGAAATGTTGCTTTATCAACTGCTATTTTGCCTTTAAATTTACTATTACAGGTTTTCTTACTACCCGTTTATCTTCTAATTTTCGGTGGAACTACAGGATTTATTGAACTTTCCTTTTTGGTTGAAAGTATACTGATTGTATTATTCATCCCATTAGCTTTATCAGTCTTAACAAAAGCATTATTGAAAAGTAAACAACAGTTCGCTAAAAATCTATTATCGAAATTAAGTGCGCTACCAATTATTTCTCTAAGCCTTGCAATCGTTGCAATGTTTGCTTCTCAAGGACAATTACTACTTGATAACCTAAATTTATTGTGAAAGTTAACAATCCCTATTCTTCTATATTTTGTAATAAACTTTATCGTTGGCCGGAAAATTGGGCAGCTTCTGAAATTCTCGCAATCTGATAAAGTCAGTTTGAATATGACCACTTTAGCTAGAAATTCACCTATAGCTTTAGCAATTGCTATGACAGCATTTCCGGATCAACCTTTAATTGCTTTAACATTAGTTATAGGTCCATTATTGGAATTACCTATACTTGCTATTATCACTCAGATTTTATTGTTTATCTCTAAAGGTAAGACCACATAAGAGAAAAAAAGAACACATCAAATTTTAGCTTATGATGCGTTCTTTCTATTCTATCCTGTGTCTCCATATTAAATAAATTGGTTTACATCTTCTTTAAAGATTCTCCCTTTAATTATCGGATATATTTTAAAGAAGTGAAAATAAGTCGTTGAATGTACCATTAACTGTTCAACACATTAAAATCTGTTACAACAGGAATCCCTTTTGTTAATGCACCAGTTTTGTCAAAAGCAATCGCTTTTAAGGCACCCATTTCTCCTAGATAAATTCCGCCTTTGATAAGCACACCTTTTTTAGCTGCATTTCCAATTGCTGAAACAATTGAAATAACTAATGCACAAGGACAACCAACGACAAGAACAGCTTGCCCTTGATAAGCCCAAGTTCCCCAGCTCCCACCAAATAATAATAGGTGTATAATATTTTGCAAATTTATCTACAAACGCTTGAGATGGTGTGCGTTCATCTTGTGTTTCTTCTACAAGGTGAATAATTTTGGAGTTTGTTGTATTTCTAACTAGCTCTGTTACTTAAATTTTTTTTGTATTCTTTCTTTTATTCTCTACTCTCTCCTTCTAGGTCAACTTTGTAGTTCTCCTTCCCTTTTCATTAAAATTTCAGAAGTGCATTAATCTTGGTGATTATTCCATAGTAGTAGCAACGAATGTTTATTGTGTCAGATAGAGTTATACAACTTACCTATATATATGTAAATAATAGCAAGTACCTCTCCCAATTCAACTACTAAAAAAGAACCTACCCGATTTGGATAAGTCCCTAATTTAATAATTATTCTACTGATGACAATTCACTTTCCGTTACCCACTTGTGGTTTTTTACTTCATCTCCTGTATCAGTTGTTACAAAATCAACCATATATACCGTTGTTTCTTCGGCAGAATCAATAACTGCATCAGCCCCGTTCATTCCTTCCATATGATCCGTATTTAAGGTCACCTCAGTACCCGGTTCAAAAGGTTCATCTCCTGCTTCTTCAATCTCTTCATGAATAACCCATTTATGATTTTCTACTGGTTCTCCACCAGTCGTTGGCGTGTAGGAAACAGTATATACCGTGGTATCATATGCTCCAACGATTGTTGCCTCTGCACCTTTCATTCCCGGCATATGATCGGATTCAATAATTGCTTGGCTGCCAACCTCATAAGAAGGGTTGTCCGCTTCTTGTAAGCCTTCGGGAATTTCGCCAGTGCTAGAATGGTTCATACCAGAATGATCCATGCCTTCCATATCTTCATTGGTATCAGATTCCTCCATATCCATTTCATTATTATTAGCCACATTTTTATTAGATTCGGTTTCTGTATTCTCCTCTTCATTTGCACCTGCACATGCAGATAAGATAAGTACTGTGAATATAGTAATTATCCCTATTACGATTTTTCTACTTTGCATTTAAACAATCCCTCCTAATAAAATAAAGCTTGCTTATATTCTAACCAGTAAATTTGCAGATTATATGCAGACCTTGCAAAACGTAAATTACGAATATTTCCAAAATAAATCTCCATTCCTTTTCCAAGTGGATTACAAAAGGTTATAAAAATACAATGTCATTTAATATCAATGACATTTCAGTAGAATAATCCATTTATACTCAACATCTAAATTTAATAGTGATTAGTTTTTACTCCAATTATGCATTATTTCTCGATATTTGTTCGGTATGATAATTGCGACGATAGATTGAATGGCAAGGGAAGGAGGAAAATGTATTAAAGGTAATTTTCTAACTCGTGGTGATTACAACTAAATAACTCATCAGAAATCTAAAATGCAAAAACCGAAATGATATTTTCAACAACTTATACTTGACGAATAAAGGAGCGAACAAATGAAAAAAAGTATATTGACAGGTGCAGGCTTGTTACTAATATTGACGGGTTGCACAAACATCACAACAGAACAACAGTCTGTAGAACAAACTATGGAATCTGGAGAAATGCAACATGAAGAAAATATGGATATGAACCACGGGGACATGGAAGGTATGGAAGAACACATGGACCATGATAATATCCCCCCTCTTCAAGCCTCCAAAGGAACTCAGGAGTTAGTAATACCACCCCTGCTAGAAAAACAGAAGGAATCAGATTTCGATTATGAGGTGGTCGCACAAGAAGGCACGACGCAATTCTTTGATGGCTCTCCAACCAATACTTACGGATATAATGGGAATTTGTTGGGTCCGACTTTACAGTTGAAAGAGGGGGAAACCGTTAAAGTGAAGGTCCGGAATGAATTAAACGAACCAACAACCTTTCACTGGCACGGTCTTGAAGTACCGGGAACTGAGGATGGTGGTCCGAGTGATGTAATTCAGCCGGGGGAAAGTAAAATCGTCACCTTAAAAGCCGATCAGCCGGCAGCGACATTGTGGTATCACCCACATCCACACAAATCGACTGCTGAACAAGTTTTCAAAGGGCTTGCAGGAATGCTCTACGTGGAGGAGACGGATGAAGAAGCTCCTGCTTTGCCACATACTTATGGTGTAGATGATATCCCTCTCATTTTTCAGGATCGTCTCTTTGACGAAAACAAGCAACTGGATTATAAAAATCTGATGAACAGTGATGGAACAATCGGAGATGTATCGCTCGTTAACGGTACGATTAATCCGAAACTGACTGTGACAAAACCGCTGATGCGTTTTCGAATCCTAAACGGCGCGAACGCCCGAAATTACACGTTCCGTTTAAGCAATGGGGCCACATTTACTCAGATTGCTTCAGATGGCGGGTTATTGCATGAACCGGTTGAAATGGATGAGATTACGCTGTCCCCATCGGAGCGCGCTGAAATCCTAATTGATTTTTCAGCGATGGAATCCGATGAGCCAATTGCCATTACTGATGAAGAAGGTAATGCTCTGTTGCCTTTTGATTTGGATATCGACGGCGGAACGGAAGAAATGGAATCCATATCTTGGACCGATGACACTACCTTCCTTAAAGAAGAAGAAAAATCCTTACCGGTCTCCAAGAAGATCGAACTGTTTGGAATGATGGATAAGGTCACCATAAACGGCAAGAAATTCGATCCTGAACGGATTGACTTGCGGCAAAAGAAAGGAGTTTCGGAAGTTTGGGAAGTTTATAACAAGCCAGACGAAATGGGGGGAATGATACATCCATTCCATATTCATGGTACTCAGTTCAAAATCATATCGCGTGATGGAAGGGAACCAGCTCCGAATGAACAAGGGCTGAAAGATAGTGTTCTTATTGAACCGGGCGAACGAGTAAGACTGCTCGTCACCTTTCCAGAAGAGGGAATCTATATGTACCATTGCCATATTCTAGAGCATGAGGATAACGGTATGATGGGGCAAGTAGAAGTATACTAATTTTACGGAATAAACATTAAGAAGGGCTGTACCGATTGTTTTGGATTACGTACAGCCCCTTTTTATTTTGCTGACAATTCATCCTAAAACGTTGGTTAATGCCAAGAGATTTTAGGTATCCTTGAAATAATCTACTGTTGCCTTCGAAAAGTTCCACTAAAAATATTTATATAACAATTTTAATTAACCGTTTATAATATTTTCATATGATATAGTAAAAGTAAATTGGTACTTAAATCACTTTTTTGGTTCAGAGAAAAAGTGAAGTCGAGGTGAGATATTTTGTGTTTTTCCTATAGTTTTATTGAACAACAAACTCATGAAATGTCCAAAAAGATATGGGAAAGCTCCTTATACAAATTAATTAGGGTTGACTTTGCAGGTGGCAACTGTTTTGAAGTCCAAAGTAGATTAAATGATTGGGTAAGTCTTGAAACGGAAATGGGGAACAAGTCCGCTTTAATTACAAAAGTTATTTTGGAGGACTTAGAAGGAAAGCATTATTCTATTGAACCGAATGACAATGGGGTAAGATTTGCAAAAGGAGAAATCACTTATAAAGAGTATAAAATTCTTCAAAAGAAAGGGAATGCTCTTTGGATTACAATTTTTATTGTTGGGATTTTAGTATTTTTTACGTTGATGTCAGTGTTGGTAAAGTTTGTTCTTTAATACTATCTAATTTCTAATGGTTAACATATTGGTTCCCTTAGTGAAAGTAACATTATTTATCCAAATTTGAAACCACCCTCACACCTTATTAAATGTATATTAAAAGGCTGGTCTTCTCTATGAAAACCAGCCTATTTCGTATATTTAGGCAACATCATAGCCTTGTTCTTCAATAGCTTCTTTCATGGCATCAACATTTACTTTCGATTCATCAAAAGTAACATCTACTTTGCCAGCTTCTAAATTAACTTCAGCAGAGGATACACCATCTAATTTTTTCAATGCACCTTCAACTGACATTTTGCAATGACCACAAGTCATACCTTGTACATCTATTGATTTATTTTCCATACTGTTTTCACCTCCTTTAAAGGATGTTTTTATAACTTCACTCGTTTTAGACGGAGTGAGTTAGTAACTACACTTACAGAACTTAATGCCATTGCTGCACCAGCAATCCAAGGCGCAAGTAATCCAATAGCCGCAACTGGTATTCCAGCCGTATTGTAGCCGAAAGCCCAGAATAGATTTTGACGGATATTTCTAATCGTTGCATGACTGATTTTAATTGCCTTCGGTATAAGCAATAGCTCACCACCAAGAATCGTAACATCAGCAGCCTCAATTGCTACTTCTGTACCAGTCCCAATGGCAATCCCAATATCCGCTGTAACAAGTGCAGGTGCATCATTAACACCATCCCCAACCATTGCAACTTTCTTACCTTGTTCTTGGATCTCTTTTACTTTAGCTGCTTTTTCTTCAGGTAATACTTCAGCGATTACCTGATCAATTCCAACTTGTTTTGCTATTGCTTTGGCTGTTCGTTCATTATCACCTGTTAGCATAAACACTTCTATTCCTAAATCTTTCAATTGCTTAATAGCTTCTGGAGCCGTTTCTTTTATAGTATCTGCAACAGCAACTGTTCCCCGGTACTCACCATCAATAGCAATCAACATCGCTGTCTTACCATCTGTTTCATAATTTATTAATTTTTCTTCATAACCTGTTGTATCAATTTGATGATCATTCATTAACTTTCTATTACCAACAAGAATGTTTTTTCCAGAAATTGTTGCTTCAATACCATGACCGGGTATCGCTGAGAAATGATCTACATCCAAGAAGTCGATGCTATTCTCTGTAGCGTATGCCACAATAGCTTCTGCAAGTGGATGTTCGGATCCTTTTTCTGCACTAGCCAATAATTGTAATGTTTCTTCGTCACCTGAAAAATCTGTTACTTCCGGCTTTCCTTTTGTGATTGTACCCGTCTTATCAAGCACAATTGCTTCTAATTTATGTGTCCCTTCCAGATGTTCTCCACCTTTAAATAAAATTCCACTTTCTGCTGCTTTTCCTGTTCCAACCATAATTGATGTTGGTGTTGCAAGTCCTAAAGCACATGGACAGGCAATAACAAGTACAGCAATTGCTGCAACCAAAGCAGGTTCTAAATGACCCGGTTGTACTAAAGTAATCCATATAATAAAAGTAAGGATAGCAATACCGACCACTATCGGAACGAAATAACCTGAAATAACATCTGCTAATCGTTGAATTGGAGCCTTTGAACCTTGGGCTTCCTCCACGACCTTGACAATAGATGCAAGGGCCGTATCTTTGCCTACTTTTGTTGCTTCCATTTCAATGGAGCCATTTTTATTAATAGTAGATCCAATTAATTTTGCTCCTGAATCCTTTTCAATTGGAATTGATTCTCCTGTAAGCATGGATTCATCAACCGATGTTCTTCCTTTTACAACCATACCATCAACAGGTATCTTTTCTCCCGGCTTGACAATTAAGTGATCCCCAACGACAACTTCTTCTACAGGAATCATTAATTCTTTACCATCTCTAATTACACGAGCTTCTTTTGCTTGTAAATTAAGCAATTTTGATAAAGCATTTGTTGTTTGACTTTTGGCTCTCGTTTCTAAATATTTACCAAACAAAATTAACGTAATCAAAACGGCACTCGTTTCAAAGTATAGATGTGGCATATATTCTGGATTGCCAATAGTCTTGAATGCTTCGTATAAGCTAAAGAAATAAGCCGCACTTGTACCTAATGCAACAAGTACATCCATGTTTGCTCCACCATTACGTAGGTTCTTATATGCTCCTTCATAAAATTGCCATCCGATGATAAATTGAACGGGTGTTGCTAAAGCAAATTGGAACCAAGGATTCATGAATATATCTGGTATACTCATTCCTAATAAATGAACAAGCATCGTTAATAATAATGGTGCAGATAGGACAGCAGAAATAATTAATTTCTTCTTCATATTTTTTAATTCTTTTTCTTTATATGTTTGTTTGTCTTCGGCTTTTGCCTTTGGTTTTGCATCATAACCAATATTTTTAATTTTATCAATTAGGTCTTTTACATCAACGATTCCGGGATTATATTCAATAGCCGCACTTTCTGTCGTTAAGTTTACAGTTGCAAGTTTCACTCCTTCTTGTTTATTTAATACCTTTTCAATACGGTTAGAGCAAGCTGCACAAGTCATCCGAAAGACATCTAGTTCTGTTTTCTCCGTTAGAACACCGTAACCAACATTCTCTATTTTTTCCGATATATCCTCAATAGAGGTTTTTTCTGGATCATAATCTATCGTTGCCTTTTCTGTTGTTAAATTAACTTGGGCCTTGACCCCATCCATTTTATTCAAAACCTTTTCAACACGATTAGAACAAGCTGCACAGGTCATCCCTGTTACACCAAGTGTAGTATGATTTGTTTCACTCATAACAATTCCCTCCTTACTTAGAAAACTGCTTCATGACATTCAATAATTCTTCAATGGTTTCCTTACCTTCACCTTGTTTGATAGCATCACTAACACAATGTTTAATATGTCGTTCCGTGATAGAAAATCCTACATTTTTTAATGCCGATTGAATGGCACTTATTTGTACTAAAATATCTACACAATAACGATCATCTTCCACCATTTTCTGTATTCCACGAACTTGACCCTCAATTCGTTTTAAACGATTAATTATTTTTTGCATTTCATCTTTTGTTCTTGGTTTACTCGGATGATCATGTAAGAATTTTTCCTCCAAATGAATCACTTCCTTATCTTTATATATTTACGATACCCCCGTATAGTATTATTGTCAATGGATAAACTTTATATTTTGTTATATTTCCCCTATTATTTAACAATCACATTAAAACGCACTTTCTATTAATATTTTGAGATTCTCTTTCTTCATTATTACCTTTGATTAATATTTGCTGAAATCTGCACAAAAAATGGACATATTTTTTATATGTTATTTAATGGATAAAACTATTAAGGGCAAAGTGAGTGAATAAATATGTTCGATCTTTTTAATGAAATAGCCATCATGCTAAATGGACCACTTCAGCAAATTGCATATGGATATGAACACATACCGCTACTATTTGCATTTTTTCTTGGGTTAATTGGCGCAGTTGCTCCCTGTCAACTTACAGGTAATATTAGTGCAATGACTATTTATGGGAATAAATCATTAATCGAAAAAGTCCCTTGGTTACACGTATTTCTATTTGTTTTAGGTAAAATATTCGTTTTTTCAATTATTGGTTTAGTGATTTGGTTACTCGGAAAGGAAGTACACAGTACTCTTACACAAATGTTCCCGATTCTAAGGAAATTAATAGGACCATTACTTATACTAGTTGGTATATTTATGCTCGGATTATTTAGTTGGAGGAAAACCGGGAAAATGTTTAAAATCCCTACTAGGCTTAGAGACAGCTATCTAGGAAGCTTTTTAATGGGTGCAAGTTTTACGTTAGCATTTTGCCCTACTATGTTTGTATTATTTATACTAACCTTAATGCCAGTTGTATTAGAAACATCATATGGATTTGTATTACCTTCTGTATTTGGAATTGGAACCTCTCTCCCACTTTTATTAATTATTTTTCTTATTTGGTATTTTGGGGCAAGTGGGATTATATTAAAGAAAAGCAGAAAAATAGGTTCACTCGTTCAGAAACTTGCAGGGGTTATTATTCTTGTTATTGGTATTCTGGATACTTTAACTTACTGGTAAAAGAGGGCGGGTTATGTTTAATAAATTATCCTTAAAAATTGGACTATTATTCTTTGTATTCATGTTAATTATCGAGGTTTTTGTTTATTTTATTCTATATACAAATATAGCAAATGAACGTATTGATGAAGTAATGAATAGTTTATTAGCTCGTGCCAATACACATAGTGCTGTCTTGGAAAATAACTTTAATTCATCCACGTTGGAGCATGTTGCTATCATGGAGTCAGAATCGGAATTTGCTGTTATTATTACCGATGCCAATGGTAACATCATCATTAATTCCGATCCTGTCGAAAAAGAAATGTTTGAAGTAATTGTTCATACGGATTATAAGGATATACCCAATTTAGGAAAGGTAGTAGAACAACGTTGGTCGGAAAGACAATATATAGCAGTTGATAGTCCCATTACGATTGATGAAGAACATCAAGGGCATGTCTTTATGTTTGCTAATACCAATATTGTAAAAAATATGGTTAATCATTTGAGTGATCAATTTGTCATAGTTGGACTAATCACCATTGTTTTAACAATCTTTACCGTTTTTATTCTTTCTCGTTTTATTACGTTACCATTAATGAAAATGAAAGAAGCAACGGAACAACTAAGCAAGGGGAAAACTCAAGTGGAATTACATAAGGAACGAAAAGATGAACTAGGAGAATTAGCTGGTTCTATCATGAGGTTATCAAGTGATCTTGAACGATTAAAAAGTGACAGAAATGAATTTTTGGCAAGTATCTCTCACGAACTTAGAACGCCATTAACCTATATAAAAGGGTATGCAGATATCATAAGTAAGCAAGACATAACAGACGAAGAAAGAAAGGAATATCTGGATATTATACGTGAAGAAACAGAGCATTTAACAGTCTTGGTTAAAAATTTATTTGACCTAGCTAGAATGGATGAAAATAAATTTGTAATTAACCGAAAAAATATTATCTTTAGACAACTAATTCAAACGATTGAAGAACGAATTGCTCCAGTATTAGAAGAAAAAAATATTACACTTTCTTCTTCATGCCCAGTAAATATCATAGGTAATATTGATCCCGATAGGATCCAACAGGTATTATTGAATATACTGGATAATGCCAGAAAACATACACCCGAAGGAAAGTCTATATCATTAGAAGTAACCCAGAATGAAAGAGAAATTACTATAACTATTTTAGATGAAGGAGAAGGAATTCCAAAAGAGGAATTACCTTATCTATTTGAACGGTTATACCGTGTAGAAAAATCGCGTTCCAGAGAAAGTGGCGGAACGGGATTAGGATTAGCTATTGCAAAGGAAATTATAGAATCCCACGGAGGGACGATTGAAATTGAAAGTGAACTTGGGAAAGGTACAAGGGTTATTATTCAATTAGCAAGAGGTGAATAAAATGGTTAAAGCTCTGTTAGTAGATGATGAAAAACGAATGCTAGATTTATTAGCATTATATTTGAGACCATATAATTACATATGTAAAAAAGCTATTAGTGCAAAAGAGGCATTATCGTTTTTAAAAGAAGAGACTTTTGACATTGTACTTATCGATATTATGATGCCTGAGATGAATGGTTGGGAATTATGTCAAGAGATAAGAAAAGATTCGGATATCCCCATTATCATGGTAACCGCTCGTGAACAGAAAGAGGATATTATTAAAGGCTTAAAATTGGGTGCAGATGATTATGTAACAAAACCGTTTGACGGGGCTGAGTTATTAGCAAGAATAGAAGCTGTATTACGTAGAATGAAACCTGCGAGGAAGATTGAAGTAAATGATCTTTTATGGAATGAAGATGAGTTTGAGTTGTCATATAAAACTAATACAATAAAGTTAACACCAAAGGAATTTACCATGCTAGGTTATTTTATGAGAAAACCAAACCAAGTGTTTACTAGGGAACAATTAATTGAATTAATTTGGGGATACGATTCACACACAGAAGGAAGAACGGTTGATTCCCACGTACGGAACATGCGAGATAAAATTCGTCAATCTGGATTTCCAATCGATGATTATTTAAAAACTGTTTGGGGTGTTGGATATAAATGGGTAAACAAGCCTTCATTATAGGAATAAAAAGGTCTTTAATACAATTATAAAAGAAGACCTTTTGTTTTGACACAAATCTTTTACATAAAATCATAGCCTTATTCAATACTGTACAGGGGTATAGTATGATATAGTATGGATAGAAGGATGAATAATACAGAAAATAATAGGAAATTCATCTAAATATCCATACCAAAGGAGGAGTAATAATGAATAACAATGGAAATGAAGAGAATCAACACAACCACAATAGGCATAGAGAACATGACCATCATAATCACAAACAACATGAGAAACAAGAACATCGCAGTCATCAACATCACAATCATGAACATGAAGATATGCATGGTCATCACAAACATGGACATGAAGAACACAAAAATCACGACCACAGTCATGGACATAGTGGGCATCATGGTGGACATGGTGGACACGGCGGACATCACGAACATATGGTAGAAGATTTTAAGAAACGTTTTTGGATATCCCTAGTTTTATCAATTCCTATTTTATACTTGTCTCCAATGATTCAAATGCTGATTGGATATGAAGTAAATTTCACAGGTGATACCCTTTTACTTTTCTTGCTTTCCACGATTGTCTTTTTCTATGGTGGAAAACCATTTTTACTTGGTGCATGGGATGAGTTAAAAGAGAAATCGCCTGCAATGATGATGTTAATTTCTTTAGCTATCATCGCCGCTTATGTATATAGCACACTGACAGCATTCTTTATCGAAGGCAGCGACTTCTTCTTTGAATTAGCTACTCTTATTGTAATTATGTTGTTAGGACATTGGATAGAAATGAAATCCCTGATGGGTGCTTCAAAGGCACTGGAAGAGCTAATCAAGTTAATGCCAAAAGAAGCCCATAAACTGGACAAATCCGGAAATATTGTTGAGGTAACAGTCGAAGATTTACAACCGGGTGACCTGATTTTAGTTAAATCGGGTGAAAAGATTCCAATTGATGGTGAAATTTACGAAGGAGAATCTACCGTCGATGAGTCTATGCTTACAGGAGAATCTGTCCCTGTTGAAAAAGGACCCGGAATGGAAGCGATAGGTGGTTCCGTCAATGGTGATGGTGTATTAAAAGTTAAGGTAAGTAAAACAGGAAATGACACCTACCTATCCCAAGTTATTAAATTGGTAAGCGATGCAGAAAAATCAAAATCAAAGGCCCAAGGCTTTGCGGATATTGCTGCTAAATGGTTATTCTATGTTGCTCTTGTAGTAGGGATTATAACCTTTGCAGTTTGGTGGACTAACGGGGATTTAGATTTTGCTTTGGAACGAATGGTTACCGTTTTAATTATTGCTTGTCCACATGCACTTGGTTTGGCAACACCACTAGTAACAACTAGATCTACTTCCATTGCAGCTAAAAACGGCTTGTTAATTCGAAATAGAGTAGCATTTGAAAGTGCATTTAAATTGGACCGCGTGGTGTTTGACAAAACAGGAACACTTACGGAAGGTAATTTTGGTGTTACAGATATCCATCCAAGTGAGGGAATTAGTGAAGAAGAATTATTGAAATTAGCCTATTCTGTTGAAACACAATCAGACCATCCAATTGCTAAAGGAATTGTGAAAGAAGGAAATGATCGTAATTTAACCCCCCTTGATGTTAAGGATTATCAGAATTTAACTGGGAAAGGGTTAGTAGCTAAAATCGGTGATGCAGAAATTGCTGTTATTAGTCCCGGTGCTATGAAAGCAAATAAAATTTCTTTTGATGAAAAAATTTATGACCAACTGGCTTTACAAGGGAAAACAGTCGTATTTGTTCTTAAAGATAATGTCTTACAAGGAATGATAGCCCTAGCTGATATCATCCGTGAATCTTCTTATAAAGTTATTAAAGAATTAAATGACCGTGGCATAGAGACGGTTATGATGACTGGTGACAACACACGTGTAGCAAATTATGTAGGAGAAAAATTAGGTATTTCCAAAGTCATCGCTGAAGTACTTCCCCATGAGAAATCAAATAATGTGAAGTATTTAAAACAAAATGGAAAAAAAGTGGCGATGATTGGAGATGGAATTAATGATGCCCCCGCCTTAGCGGAAGCTGATTTGGGAATTGCTATTGGTGCAGGTACAGACGTTGCGATTGAAACAGCTGATGTCATACTAGTTAACAGTAATCCAGTAGACATTTTAAATATCATTAAATTGTCTAAGGCAAGTCGCAGGAAAATGGTTCAAAATTTAGGATGGGCTGCTGGGTATAACATTGTTGCTATTCCTTTAGCTGCAGGTGTATTGTACAATGTTGGGTTTGTCATAACCCCTGCCGTCGGAGCCGCAGTTATGTCACTCAGTACTATTATTTGTGCAATAAACGCTCAATTATTAAAAATCGATTAATAGAAACAAATAGTTTATGTTTGGCTAAGCATGTATGGTATTGCTTAGCCTTTTATTTTTCTGTAGGTAAATTCTGTTCATAAATAGTACAAAGAATCTGCTTAATTTCTGCAAACTTGTAACGTAATCTAACAGAGAGTGTCTTTAGATAATACCACCGTTATACTATATTTCCTATAAGGAGTGATACATACTTATGAGTTTGGAGGAAACGAAAAAGAAGAAGAAAAATAAAAGGAAAAACAGATTAATTTTTAGAACTTCTATATTAATTGTAATGGTTGGAGCTATTATATTTGCATTAGTGTCTAATATACAAGCGGATAAAACCATTTATCAAGTCGGAGATGAAGCACCTGACTTTGAATTAAAGCAAATTAATAAAAATAATGAATTAGAAACTATACGACTAAGTGATTTTAAAGGGCAAGGTATTATGCTGAACTTTTGGGGTACTTGGTGTAAACCGTGTGAAGAAGAAATGCCTTACATGCAAGAGCTTTATCCCGTATATAAAGAAAAAGGAATTGAAATCATTGCAGTTAGTTTGGATAATACAGAATTGGTTGTAGATCGATTTATTGATAAATATGATCTAACCTTTCCAATTCCCCATGATAAAACAGGAGAAGTCAGGGATTTATACAAAATAGGACCAATTCCAAGTTCCATATTCATTAATCCGGATGGGGAAATTCAAAGGATTGTAAATGGGGCCTTATCATTAGAAAGTTTGGAGAGTTACTTTAAAGAAATATTACCAAAACAATAGACCGCAATTTTCTAATAAAGGGGGATAAAATTTTTGAATGAAATAAATATATTTCTAGCTTTTGGTGCTGGTTTCCTTTCTTTTATTTCACCGTGTGTATTACCACTATATCCGGCATTTTTATCTTATATTACCGGAATGAGCGTAAGTGAGATAAATGAAGAAAATAAAAAAATGAATAAAAAAGCTCTTTTACATACCGTTCTATTTTTACTAGGGTTCTCAAGCATTTTTATTATAATTGGTTTTACCACCTCTTATATATCGGAATTCCTATTAACCTACCAAGATGCCATTAGACAAATTGGTGCTATTTTAATTATTTTCTTTGGACTAGTGATTGTTGGAATTTTTAATTTTAAATTTCTAATGAAGAATAAAAAAATCACATTCAAAAATCGTCCCGGCGGTTATGTTGGTTCTTTCATCATAGGAATGGCATTCTCTTTGGGATGGACTCCTTGTACCGGTCCAATACTAGCTATTGTGTTATCATTAGCTGCAACAAATCCTGATGTTGGTATGATTATGATGATTAGTTATGTTTTAGGTTTTTCGATCCCATTTCTATTATTAGCATTGTTTATTGGTAAAATTAAATGGATTAAAAAACATAGCCTAAAATTAATTAAAATTGGTGGATACATTATGATTTTCATGGGAGTAGCACTATTCTTTGATTGGTTGACGAAATTAACTTCCTTCTTAGCTGGATGGTTTGGTTTTTATGGATTTTAAAATATATTTTCCATAATTTATCTATTACATCTGCACGAATAATGCATATTTGAACATTATAATTTGTCTTGTAGATTTTGTTACAATGTAGAATATCGTTTGTTTTACATGGTAGTATATATTAAGATTTAACAAATTAGATGAAAGAGGAGTCGAACAATATATGAAAAAAGGATTATTGGCAGTAATTGGATTATTACTTATTTTAATAGTTGCTGCTTGTAGTGAAAGCGAAAGTGCATCAAATGAAAAAGAACCACAAGATATCAAGAAAATGGTCCAAGAATACAGTGTCGGGGATTCTGGTGATGTGTCTGCTTCTATTACTTCAGAAGAGCTGATTGTAACTGATAGTGATGGTAAAGAGACTACCTACGATCTTCCCGAAGATGAATTTTTTGTTTCCATCGCACCATTTGTTGAGACAACACACCCTTGTACTAATCACAGCTTAACAGGTTGCCAAGGAGAATTAGTGGAAAAAGAATTTGATGTTTATATTCAAGATGAAGATGGTAATGTGGTTGTTGATGAAACTATGACATCATTCGAAAATGGATTCATTGACTTTTGGTTGCCACGTGACAAAACATATAACGTGAAGATTCAATATGATGGAAAAACAGCTGAATCTGAGATTTCCACTTTTGAAGGTGACAATACTTGTATAACAACAATGCAATTAATCTAGTATTATTACCTCGTGATACTATTTAAAAAATAGAATAAAGATTATTTGGAAAAATTATATGGTTTTATAATATTTTCATTAGAATCGAGTGTTTTTAGATAAAGCACTCGATTCTTTTTTGCTAAATTTTACTATTTAGGATTCTTTCTTTGGCTCCCTTTTATCCTTATTACTACTGACTGTAAACGAACTAAGTTATAGATTAATACCTGATAATCAAATAATACAGAAAATAAAATTCACACTATGATTGAAGCACCCTTGTTGGATAAAAAATTATATCAAGGGGGATAGTAAAATTTGTACTTAATCTTGAATCAAAGGAGGATTTTCAGATGGCCGTGTCTTATGAAGAATGTATTAAAGCTTGTTTAGAATGTATGGAAGCTTGTAATGGGTGTTATGATGCTTGTTTAAAAGAAGAGAATGTAAAAATGATGGCGGATTGCATCCGCTATAATAGGGAATGTGCTGACATTTGCGCATTAGCAGCAAAAGCAATGCAATCGGATAGCCCTTTTGCTAAGCAGATTTGTAAGCTTTGTGCTGACATTTGCGAAGCATGTGGAAAAATGTGTGAACAACATAACCATGCTAATCATTGCAAGGAATGTGCGGAATCTTGTTTTAAATGTGCAGAGATTTGCCGAACAATGGCATCTTAAAAATAAAAACGGCAAAATTAGGTCTAGCAAGGTCAGTTTAGGAAAAGAAAAATAAAAATAGAGAAGCTAATAGCAATTATTTGGCTTCTCTATTGTTATAACAAGGATAGGGAGGTTATCAATACGAATTTAACATCGAAATTGGTATGTAAATTAGCAACCGTCTAATAATCAAATTCACGCTACATCCTTTGTTATTTTACTTGCTAATAACATGCTGTTTTCGTACAAGAAAAGGACGATTATTCTACTAAATAGATTAATCACCCTTCCGTATTTTAACTTCCGTTTTCAATTGTCTTCTTCAACTAAAGCACCATAGTTTAAGTATATTTATCGCATTTATCCTGCACAACAAGATAATTTCGCCACATCTTTATCAAATGTAAGAGCAGTTAGTCTTAATCCTTCTGCCATTGTTAAATATGGTGCAAGACTATCTTTTAAATCCTCCACAGTTAAACCAAACTTAACTACTAGAGAAGCTGCATAAATCACATCACCTGCATTTTCAGATACAATATGAACTCCGAGAACTTTTAATGTTTTAGCATCAGCAACAATCTTAAATACACCTGTCGTTTCATGGTTTACTAATGCTCTTGGAACGGCATCTAAAGATAATAGAGATGTTTTTACATCATAGCCCTGTTCTTTTGCTTGTTCTTCTGTTAAACCAACTGTTGCAATGGAAGGTTTTATAAACGTGACAGTAGGAACAACTGATAAATCTAATCTTTTATTTAACCCACCAATCGCATTATCAGCAACAACTCCACCTTCATAGGCTGCTACATACACAAATTGCGGCCCTAATGTTACATCTCCTGCTGCATAAATCTTTTCGTTACTAGTTCTAGCATAATCATTTATCAGGATTTCGTTTCTTTTTCCGACTTTAACCCCTGCTGCACTTAGATTTAAAGTGTCCGTATTTGGTTTTCTTCCAGTTGCAATAAGTAATTGATCGGATTCTACGACATTATCTTTGCCATTCACCGTTACATAAACCTTTTTCACCTCACCAACTTGTTCTATACGTTCATAAGTTGCTCCTGTTACAAGGTTTATACCTTGTTCTGTCAATACTTTTTCTACGGCTTCTGAAATCTCTGGATCATATTCTTTTAAAAGACGCTCACTTCTCTGTATAAGCGTTACTTCTGAACCTAAATTATGAAACAGTTGCCCAAGTTCCAATCCGATATAGCCTGAACCAATAACCGTTAATCGTTTAGGCATCTTTTTTAATTCGAGTAGTGTTGTACTTGTTAGATAATTCACTTCTTCAAGTCCTGAAATCGTTGGTATAGATGGCGAAGCACCTGTTGCAATTAAAAATCGTTTTGCAGAAAGTTTCCTCCCATTTACCTCAACTGTATTTTCATCAAAAAACTTAGCTTCACCTTTTATTAAATTAATGCCATATTCATCAATTAAATCTATATATTTTTGATTACGAAGTTTGCTAACTAATTCATCCTTTTGGTTCACCAAAGAGGATAAATCGACTTCCCCTGCAGATGTTTGTAAACCTGTGAACGGATTTTCTTTTGCGAAATGATTGATTTCCCCTGCTCTTAGAAGTGTTTTTGATGGAACGCAGCCAATATTTACACAAGTTCCTCCAACTATTTCGCGTTCAATTATTCCCACTTTTGCACCATATTCTATTGATTTAATGGCGGCAGAAAAGGCAGCCCCACCTGAACCGATAATTAGTAAATCATAATCATCTTTGTTGTGTAACTCAAAGCTTTTCAAGTCCAGCAATGAAATTTCTTCTATTTCTTCTGGTTGATAATTAGCTTGCTTAATTGCCTGTCTTACACTTTCAGCATTAATATCATCTGGTAATTCAAAAACCGATTCGCCACGCTGAAAAATGGTTTCGATATTTTTAGCACCTATTCCATTTAATGCAGTATCAATTTGTTGTTCACATCCTGTACAAGTCATTCCATTGATTTTAACCTGATATTTTTTCATTATTTATCCCTCCACTACCATCTTTAGATTCAACAGTATTTTCAATCAAAAATTAATGATTCAATAATAGGACATTGATATAATGCTTTTTGATCTGGACATCGACTCTTTAAGTCCTTTAACATTGACCCAATACGCTTTAAGTCTGCAATTTGTTCTTGAATTTCTATTTCCTTTTTTGATACAAATTCAAATATATTTTTGCAACGAATTTCATCATTATCGACAACACCAAGTAATTTATAAATTTCACTCAATGAAAATCCCAAGTCTTGCAGTCTTTTGATAAATTTTACCCGCTTAATATCATCATCCGAATAGATCCTATAACCTGCATTGGTTCGGGAAGGTTCTCTTAGTAATGATTTTTTTTCGTAATATCTTATTGTTTCTTTATTTACACCACATTTCTCTGCAAATACACTAATTTGGTAACTCAAATTATTCACCTCTATAAATATAATAAACCGTGTACCTTAGTACACGGTCAAGTATAATATTAGGTTTCTCTTCTTCAAGTATTCTGCCCGTTTAAGTAAGTAATATATTTACAAACTCTCACTAGTGTTGCATAAATAAGATCAGAAAATTCTATTTATTATCATTCTCTCGTCAGAGCCAAAAAAGGAAAACCTG